>NZ_JBXSQJ010000008.1:0-98635 GCF_057063585.1 Gilliamella sp. X-60
CGCTTCAGCTTCTTTTAAAATAGCGACGATTTGATGTTCAGTCATTTTTTTCATAATTAAATCCCCTTTACTTTTATCATAGAGAATTTTCTACTTTTTTGCTGTACTATTTTAGGGGATAGTTACATTTCCAGTTTATATCTTTTCAATTTTACTGACGCTAGTTGCATTAAAGTTGCTTCATTGCCATCTGGGAAAACCTAATTTTGGTGATATTGTAAGAATTTTAATGGTTGGGGAGTTACATTAAATGATTTTTCATATATGCGTACTTCACCGAATGGGATTGTTGATGAGGTACACATGAGCCTTTTTTAGTATGTCATTGGCCATTTTCAATTTTTTAATTTCTTTTTCTAACGCTATAATCCGCTGTAGCTCAGCCGTTAACTCTCGACGGCTAGTTTTATTCGGGCAAGTTGCCTAATCCACTTATCTAGGGTTGATTTATCCACACCTAGGTGGTTGGCAAGTTCGCTGATAGAAAGGTGAACATGAGACAACGCATAATAGACTGATTGTTGTTTGAATTCGAAGCTAAATTTTTTGACCATGATATTTGATTTTTGTTTATATCATAGAGGCGATGTTTGTCCACTTTTTTGGTGAGGATCAGGAAAAGATTTTTTTATAATAAAATTATGCCCTAAATTATTGGAACAGTTTAGATGATTCCAATTATCTGAAGTTGTCGCTTTATCAATCCAAAAACCATTTTTCCAAATGATTATAATGCTCTTTTCAAATGGGCTACCTAAGTACCATTGTCCTTCTTCAATATTATTGCAGTATATTTTTCCGTCAATGGAAAAGTTTACGATGCGATCATTCCAACAGTATTCACCCCCGATAAAATTATAATTGTTGCAGGAGTCTTTTGAAGGCTCTTGTAAGCAAAAATGTAGCATTTGTTTAATTTTCAACTCGGTATTTAAAGTAGATTCATGCAATATATTACTGTTTCTTAAATCTATAGTTGAGTAACCCCACCAAACATTATGTAACTTTCGTAATTCATTACGTTGAAACTTTTCAATCGAGGTTACTCTTTTATAATTTTTTCTAATTAATACCATTCTCCAAAAATCAACAGATAAAAAATCCATAAATCCGATTTGCCAGAAAGCGTTTTTTTTGTATTTATCATTTCTATATAAAACATCACATATAGGTTGAAAAAGAATAGTAGATTCTTTTTCAAAAAATATTGCTTCTTGCAATGCGCCGGAAGAAATACCAATAAAAGAATATTCTTGTTGTTCACAAAATAGATTGTATAAAGGGATAGAGCTAATTAATACATTTTTGTTTATAGTTTTTAGAAAGGATACGTCGTTTATGATATGGAGTTCATTTGATGAAGGATGAGGAATGTAAACTATATCTTTTTCATTTGCTATCGAACGAATTTGTTGTTCGAAATCTTGTAGTGTTAGATATTTGTTATTATAAATGATACTTGCATCGCTAGGTGTTTGACCTATAACAAAAACTGTATTTTTATATCGTAAAGAAGATATTTTATAGTTTTCATTGTGTCTATATGATGCTGCGATTTTTGTTGCTTCTAGTTTTACTTCATCTTTAGATAAAGAGTTAGTGAATAATTTTTTATTAATAATTTTAAGAGAAGAGCGAATCGCTATGGCTAAATCAGGTAAAAATCTAATAGGAGATATTCTAAAGTCTATCCATGGGACTTTTTTTTGAGACAAGAACTTGATCAACGATGGCGTCATTTCGTAACCGATGATTAACATATCTTCTGAGATTAAAGGTTCAATAATTTCTATGTAATTTTGACTTAAATTTTCATAGTTATGAGTCCAAGATATTTGAGACAATAAATTTGTTAGGTTAGGATCTTTTTCTATATATTTTCTTAGGCTTAATCCGACTTTTATGCCACTAGATTGTTCAATAATAGTTCTGAGCATATCATAAAAAAATTCTTTTGCAGGCCAAAATTCAGTGCGAGCTATATCATCTAAAAATAAGACTTTTTTAAATAACATGATTATATATTATCCCTTATTTGTATTTTGTAGGTTACTCATTTAGTTTCATTTTAAAGTAATTTGTTAATTAATGATATAATAGTCAAAATATCTAAGAAATATGATATTATTAATTTGATAATTTGATTTTTGTTAAAAATAATTTTTTGTTTTAATAGATCCAAATTCGTAATAAAAATAGCTTTATCATCGTTGTTTGTTTGGTGGCTGCTCATCAACACTGAATTTGAACATTGCTTTATTAGTAAGAATTTCTGTACCATTCAGCGCTTACTAGGAATACCAAAAAATAACACAATAATATGATGTTAAACAATCTGATTGGCTTTTATACTGTACAATCATTATCTACATATTAAAATGGGAAGACTGCTTCCCGAATGAATTGAAAATTAATCGCTTTCATTTTTTCGGTAAAGATGATTGGCAGGAACCAGTGATTCATGCGAGATTTGCTATATTTTTTGGGTGTTGCCGGTGCTGATGTTCTAAGTATACGAGAAGACTTATGCTGATTAAATATTCTTCTATAATCTGTTAGATTAAATAACTTGCTAAAAAGAGTTTTTTAACAACAGTCTGAAATTATTTTTTTGTAAAAAAATGTAATTTTGATAGAATGGTTAAATTATAACTAATTTATTAATTACTATCGTATGATTCCAAATAATTTAACATGTATTCAAAATATTCTTATCCCAAATAAAAGTTTTGGTTCCAATCCAACCAAATATTTGAACTCATATTTAATTAGTTATTCTAGTGATGAACTAATAATTTTTTCTGGAGGAGTTGTATCTTTTGACTCTTATTATAATGCTTTATCAATGCCAGTATGGAAAGAACAGTGTGGTTTAAATAGCATTGAATTTTGCGCAAAAGGGAAAGGTAAAGCTGTTATTAAGTTGTTTATTGCAACTACCAATACTGATTATGAGTTAGCTAATCAAACGGTAGAGTTAACGGAATGTTTACAATCTATTTTAGAATATGATTTATCGAAGTTAGAACATAATGGTCTACTTTACGTTACCATTTCTCCTATTGAAGATAGAGTTGTTATTAAAGGTGGTGGATGGTATACGCGAGAACAACCAAAAAGAAACGTAGTACTTGGAATAACTATTACGCATTTTAATCGTAAAAACTATGTTTTGCCTGCAATTAAGAGAGTTAAAGAAAGGATATTAGATAACCCGGAATATGCAGATAAAATACTTTTTACTGTTGTTGATAATTCTAAGAATATTACTAAAGAAGAAGCGAATGGTGTAAATGTTATTGCTAATGAGAATACTGGTGGTTCTGGTGGCTTTATGCGAGGTTTGCTTCATTATGAATCTAATACCAATGCGACGCATGTTTTGTTTATGGATGACGATGCTTCTTGTGAAACAGAAAGTATAATAAGAACTTATTGGATTTTATCGTATGCCATAAAAAGTAATACTGCTATTTGTGGATCATTATTTATTGATGATAGGCCTGATTTTTTGATTGAAAAAGGCGCTTCTTTTGATACATATGGTCGCCCTAACAGTCATAATTATAATATGACTGTTAGGGCGAGCTTACTTGCCTCAGAGCTGGCTGAGCAACCTAAAATAACTTATGGCGCATGGTGGTTTTTTGCTTTTCCTATAGCCCATATCAAAAATTACACATTTCCTTTTTTTGTGAGAGGGGATGATATTTTTTTTAGTCTTTCTAATGAGTTTAATTGCATTGCACCAATAGGTATTGCTTGCTATGGAGAAAGTTTTTCAACAAAAACCTCACCACTGACTATTTATTTAGATACTAGAAATAATATTGTTAACTCTCTTTATTTACAACGTTCTGTTAGAAAGATAGTAAAAACTTATAAACGATTGTATTTATCCGCACTCTATTCACATAAATATGAAACTGTAGCAGCTATAAGATTAGCTTTTAGCCAAATCTGGGGAGATATAGATTTTTGGTTTAAAAATTATGATTTAAGTGATGTAAGGAAATCATTTAGTGAACTTATAAAAATAGAAAAATTCACGGATATTGATATAGGGTTATTAAAACCTGTTTATATTTATAAACCTAAGAAAAAGTTTATCAAAAAAATGTCATTTAATGGTTTATTATTTCCAATGAGAAATAAAGTGGCATATCAGGAGTTTGGCTTCTGTGCTAATTATGATCATATTTTTAGATTTAAAAATATCCTTTATTATAAGCCAAGTAATAAAACAGGTTTTATCGTGAAAGTTTCACGTGTTAAATTCTTTAAATTATTATTGTGTCTTTATATTGATATTTTTAGAATGAAATGGAATTATAAAGCTAATTTAGCGAAGTATAAAAATAACTTCGGAAAACTTACATCTAGAGATTTTTGGGTTAAAATATTGAAAATATAAATGTATTTTCTAATTAAATTCATTATTAAAAATACACCTGCCATTTAGAATGGCTGGTGTATTTTTAATTTAATACAATGTTTTAACAAAATCCAAAGCTTTTTCGATTACATGATGCATGTCATAATATTTATATTCAGCTAATCTACCACCAAAATAAATGTGTTTTTCTTTATCTGCAAGATCTTTATATTTCCTAAATAATGTGGCATTTTTATGATCATTGATTGGATAATATGCCTCATCGCCAATTTTCCAATCACAAGGGTATTCTTTAGTTATAATTGTATGATCTGTTTCTACATAGTCAAAGTGCTTGTGTTCAATGATACGCGTATAAGGGATCTCGTACTCAGTATAATTGACTACAGCATTTCCTTGATAATTTGCTTTGTTAATTGTTTCGTTTTCAAAACGTAAAGATCTATATTCTAAAGCACCATATTGATAATCATAAAATTTATCGATTGGACCGGTATAAATAATTTTATTTGCTAGTTCAAGATTATCTTGTTTGTTTTCAAAAAAATCAGTATTTAATTTTACATCAATACCTTTAAGCATTTTTTCAATAATTTGTGTATATCCACCTACTGGAATACCTTGATATTTATCATTGAAGTAGTTGTTATCAAAAGTAAATCGAACAGGCAACCTATTAATTATGAATGGAGGAAGTTCAGTTGCTTTTCTTCCCCATTGTTTTTCTGTATATCCTTTAATTAATATTTCATAAATATCTTTACCGATTAGCGATATTGCCTGCTCTTCAAGATTTTTTGGATTCTCAATATGATATAATTTCTTTTGTTCTTCAATTTTTTCTTGAGCTTCTTTTGGGGTCTTTACTCCCCATAATTGATAAAAAGTATTCATATTGAATGGAAGGTTGTACAGTTTATTTTTGTAACTTGCTATAGGTGAATTGGTAAAACGATTAAACTCTGCAAAGCTATTAATGTAATCCCATACGGTTTTATTATTAGTATGAAAAATATGAGCTCCGTACTTATGAACTTGAATTCCTTGGTTATTTTCAGTAAATATATTTCCTGCAAGATGCTCTCGTTTTTCAATTATAAGTATTTTAAACCCTTTTTTCTTTAACTCATAAGCACATATAGCTCCAAATAGGCCACTGCCAACAATCAAATAGTCATATTTCATAGTTTTCTCTTATTGATTTAATTAAATATATGAATAAAAAGCTATAATTATAGTATATTGTTGATATGAAAAAGCAACTAATAAATAGGTTTAATACGAATTATTTATTTGTATTTTTTGAATCAAGATGTTATATACAAGGATCAATCTTTAGTTGATACTTTACAGAGTAATTAAATGAAAAAAATGCCGTTGATATCAATCATTATACCTGTTTACAATTCTAGTCAATTCATATTAGCTACGTTGGCTTCTTTAGAAGCTCAATCTTATAATAATTATGAAATCATTCTAATAAATGATGGTTCTACTGATAATTCGCTTGATATTTTAGAAAATTATAGAAAAAAGCATAATAACGTGATTTTATATAATCAAAAAAATAGTGGAGTATCAGTTGCTAGGAATAAAGGTATTGAGCTCTCAAATGGTGAGTTTATAACATTTTTGGATAGTGATGATACTTATTCACCAAAATTTTTAGAAAAAATTTTATGTAGGCAAAAAGAAGAAAATGCTGATTTAGTTTATTGTGGGTATAATATAACTAGTGCTTCAGGTAAACTTAAGGCTGTTCCCTGTTTATTTAAGGAAGGAAGTATCTTAAATTTTTATTTGCAACGAAATGGATATTTTCATTTTTCAGGTATGTTAATCCGTAAAAATATTTTATTAGAAAAACAAATATATTTTGAGGTTGGCCGTAATATCTCCGAAGATCTGTTATTTACTGTTCAACTTCTTAATAACTGTAATTGCTATTGTGTAAAAGAAAATTTATTTAATTATATCCATCACTCCGGCTCTGTGATGTCCTCTGCATGGTCTGAAAATAAATGGCTTTCCGATATCGATGGGCGTAAACAAATTTTACTTTATTTGGTTAATAATTATAATAAAAATAACAAACAAGAAATACTCAAATTAGCTTCCGCTTGTATTTTTCAACGTGAAATATCCTACCTAATTGATTGTGTAAAAAAAATGAAATATAAAAACATTAAATATTATTTAAAATATAGTGATTTTAATGAAAAGGCACGGTTTTTTGAAAAGGATAAACTCAATAAAAAGGATTGGGAAAAATTTAAAATTATAAATAGAAATAATAAGGTAATTTGGTTTTTTTATACCCTATATTATCGAGTTTTTCGATTGAATGTAAAATTTTTTTGAATATTAATTTTATATAAGAAATATTTAAAAAAATAAAAAATACTACAAAAAAATTTTTTTTGATGTAATTTATGCTTTGCACAATATCTCATTTGTGTCGCTGTAATGGCTGATAACAGAGGTGTTGATTCCCATGGAGATGCTGATTTTGCCTCAAGAAAATATTGCGAGCATTTATAATCTCTAGCCCATTTGTGCCACGGTTTGGTTGGTCCAATGTAATGAATTAGTATTGTTTCATCTAAAATAGGCGAGTAGCCATTACCGCTTGATTTATATTTTAATTCGTAATTAATACTGACTTGTTTGTTATATTTTCTATCAAGGTACTTAACCTTTTCGAGTAATATAATATTCAATACATCTTGATCTAAATGTGTAAAGTTTTTTGATAGATTTGAATCGGAAAGCAATTCTAACGCTTTGCTATTTACACTAAATTCTTTCCATTTTTTTAGATCAATTAGTAAAAAACCTGCATTGAAGTAGCCTGATGATAATTTATGTTCGTTGAGTCGGGTTGCACATTTACTCCACCATATTGGATCTTTTTCTGTCACTACATAGGCAATATTATCATCAAACTTTAATGTAACTAATTCTTGCAATGAGCCTTTACAGATAATATCGGCATCCAGATAAAGAATTTTATCCATTTTTTCATAGAAATAATCAGCAACTATAAATCGAAAGTAGGTTGCAATTGTCCAATTTTTAGTAGTTGGTAAGTGTGATAAACTATTATCATCCACTAAATAAATTGTTATATTTGTATTATATTTATCGGTGAGTTGTTCTAATTTTAGTTCAATATCATCGTTAATGTAATTTGTAAATATATGGAAACTAAAATCCAAATTAGGATTAGCTAATAAAATAGAAGTAATAGAAACAGCGCAACCTAAAAAAAAATTTTTATCAATGCCATATGCAATATTTAATTGGTTAACGTCATGACTGAGTCCAAATCTTATTCTTTTTTTTATAATATTATTTGCATTGAAATACATTGCTTATTTCCTATTGCATCATCCTTTAATAAAATTATTCATTATTGAGTTCAGCTTTTATACAGTAAAGAATAAAACTTTGCTTTGACCTTGTTTGTATTATATAGATAAAACAAATTTTTTCTAGTTGAAAAAGAATTGTAATAAAATTTTAAGTTAATAGATTATGTATAGTATAATCCTCATTCTGATTAACTTTGTTACTTTGTTATGCCTAATAAATATAGCTCATTGAATACCATTAAGCAATTGTGGCCTTTTATTTATCCACATAAAAAAGCGTTAATTGTTGCAATTATCGCACTTTTGTTAAATGCTGCAACTGATGCAACTCTCATCTCACTAACAAAACCCCTACTAGATAATGGGTTAATGGATAAAAATTATGAGTTATTAATTCTTTTTTCAATTGGCATCATTGGGTTAATTGCGTTACGCGGGCTATCTAACTATTGTTCTACTTATTGTCTTTCTTGGTTATCAGGTAAAGTGGTCACTAAATTTAGACAGATGATTTTCAATCACTTAGTCAAAAGTCCTATCAGTTTTCTTGATAAAAACCCTGTTGGGGAACTTGTTACTGTAATTACTTATAATACTCAACTACTATCAAAAGCCTCATCGGATGCACTTATTATTTTAGTAAGAGAGATTGCTTATGCTATCGGCTTGTGTGTCGTTATGTTTTATGGTAATTGGAAGTTGGCTCTAGTGTTAATTATTGTTGTACCGTTAGTTATTTTTATAGCTCAATTTATTGCAAAGAAGTTTCGGAATACACTTGTTTCTATGCAACAAGGAATTGGTAATATTACAACTGCAGCAGATGAAATGTTGAAGGGGCATAAAGAAATTTTAATTTTTAATGCTCAAAAATATGAAAAAAATAATTTTTATTCAATCAATAAACTTTTTAGGAAAAGTATCTTAAAAATCGTACTTGTTTCGGGGTTATCAACGCCGATAATTCAATTAGTTGCTACATTGGCTTTAGGATTAATTTTATTTCTTGTTGCAAGCCAAGCATTGGAGATCACACCGGGTTCTTTTACTGTGGTTTTTTCTGCTATGGTTGCAGTAATGCGTCCTTTAAGAGAGTTAACCAGTGTTCATCTTGAATTACAAAAAGGTTCTGTAGCTTGTGAATCATTATTTGGGCTTTTAAATTTACCACTTGAAGAAGACAACGGAATAATTGAGTTGAATAGAGCAAAAGGTGAAATTGAGTTTTGTCAGGTCACTTATACTTATCCAACAAGAACAACACCATCTTTAAATAATATTAGCTTTAAAATTAAAAAAGGCGAAACAGTAGCTTTAGTGGGGCGTTCTGGTGCAGGAAAATCAACAATAGCAAGCCTGATACCTAGGTTTTATGATGTAGAAAAAGGAAAAATACTGTTAGATGGTATTGATATCAAAGATTATACGCTTGCCTCATTGCGGAAGCAAATTGGTTATGTTTCACAAAAAGTCCATTTATTTAATGGAACTATAGCGGATAACATAATTTATGGTGCTAAAGAACAGTACACTCGAGAAGATATTATTAATGCAGCTAAACAAGCTAATGCAATGGAGTTTATCGAAAAATTAGAAAATGGCTTGGATACAGAAATTGGTGACAATGGTGTCTTATTATCAGGTGGACAACGACAAAGAATTGCTATTGCAAGAGTACTTTTACGTGATAACCCTATTTTAATTCTTGATGAAGCTACCTCTGCGTTGGATAATGAATCTGAACGGTTTGTTCAACAAGCTATAGAGCATTTACAAAAAAATCGAACGTCTATTGTTATCGCGCATAGGTTGTCAACAATTGAAAAAGCTGATCGTATATTAGTTATTGATGATGGCTTGATAATTGAAGATGGCTCTCATAGCTCATTATTACTTCAAAATGGTATTTATGCCAAGATGTATCAAATGCAATTTAATTCTTAACCAAATAAATATTATGAAAAAAAATAATAATCAATCAATCAATCACGATATTGATCGAGACTCATCTACATGGAAGACCTTTTCTAAGTTATGGCCTTATATTGCTAAACACAAATTGATTCTGTTTTTTTCAGTCATATTGCTTGTTTTTAGTGCATTTGCTGATACTTCACTTATTGCGTTGTTACAGCCTTTACTTGATAAAGGTTTTGTTGAAAATGATCAGCATTTTTTGATGATGGCGCCTTTTTATATTTTCGGACTAGTATTACTCCGTGGTATCGCAAATTATGGATATTCTTTCTTTTTATCTTTGATTTCTACAAAAATCGTACTTAATATTCGTCAGCGCCTTTTTAGTCATTTTGTTGATGCTCCAGTAAGTTATTATGACCAAAATTCTACAGGAAGATTATTGTCTCGCATTACCTATGATACCGATCAAGTCGCTTCATCATCATCTGATGCTTTGATAACGATAGTGCGTGAATCAGCTTTTATTTGTGGGTTATTTTATACAATGTTCAGCAATAGCTGGCAGTTGTCTTTATCATTGATTATTATTACGCCAATTGTTATTGGGTTAATCTCTTTTATTTCTATAAAATTTAGAAGATTAGCCAAAAATATGCAAAATTCAATGGGTAATGTCACCATGTCTGTTGAACAAATGCTAAAAGGCCATCGAGAAATTATTCTTTTTGGCGCCCAAGATGAAGAGTCAAAAAACTTTGATAAAGTGAATAACAAATTTCGTCGCGATGGTATGAGATTAGTGTCTATTTCTGCATTATCAACGCCTATTGTTCAACTTATCATTTCGTTTGCTATTGCTTTTGTTTTGTTAATGGCGAGTAACCCTGATTTGAGTATTAGTCCCGGACAGTTTACGGTCGTTTTTTCTTCTTTAGTTGCATTAATGCAACCAATAAAAAGTTTAACTAGTGTTAATGCCGAGTTTCAGAAAGGGATGGCGGCTTGTCAAACTTTGTTTGCTATTTTTGAACAGCCAATAGAAAAAGATAATGGAAAAATCAATATTGAGAGAGTTAAAGGCAATATTGAATTTAAACATGTCAGTTTTACTTATGAAAATAGACAAGAGCCAGCATTAAAAGATATTAGCTTTATGGTAGAGCCATGTAAAACAGTAGCGTTAGTTGGGCGTTCGGGATCAGGAAAAACAACTATCGCGAGTTTGCTTACGCGTTTTTATGATATAAGTGAAGGTGAAATTTTAATTGATAATAATAATATTCAAGATTTAACTTTATATAGTTTGCGTAATCAAATTGGATTAGTTTCACAAAATGTACATTTGTTTAATGATACTGTTGCAAATAATATCGCTTACGGGAAAGTAGGTGAATATTCTCGAGATGAAATAGAAGAAGCCGCTAAAAAAGCGTATGCATATGATTTTATTATAGAGCTTGAAAATGGATTTGATACAATAGTGGGTGAAAGTGGTGTGTTATTATCTGGTGGTCAACGACAACGTATTGCAATAGCAAGAGCTTTATTACGAGATACGCCGATACTAATACTTGATGAGGCGACTTCAGCCTTAGATACTGAATCAGAACAAGCAATCCAAAAAGCTTTAGATGTTCTACAAACAGGACGGACATCAATAGTTATTGCTCATCGGTTATCAACAATTGAAAATGCGGATAAAATACTTGTCATTGATAGTGGCAAGATTATTGAGCAAGGTAATCATCAAGAATTGTTATCAATGAATGGATTATATGCAAAGTTATATCAAGGAAATTTTACAAATTAATATGATGAAGAGTTTTTAAAATTTAGATATAAATATATTTTGCATGATAGGATATTAAAAGACATATGATTAATAAAGTACTAGAATGTATTAAATACTTGAATAGGCAGAGAAATTTAAAGGTAAAACCGTTTAAATTGGCTATTAAATTAGCTTTGTTAAATCGAAAAAAAAAAGTAAGGTCTGCATTTTTTCCAGAAAAGTATCGTTCTGTAGCAATTCTTATGAATGATCAAGGAATTGGCGATGCAATAGTTACTTCCTATTTAATTAATACTCTTCGAGAAAATGGCTTTCAGGTTTATGTCGTAGTAGAAAAAAGGATAGCCTTTCTTTTTGATAAATTTATTTCTGTAGATGGGGTTTTATTCTACGATAGGAATAAAAACATAAAACAGATAAAAGAACAATTACAGAGTATAAGAATTGATGTCGCAATTGATCTGGTTGATAAAGGCCAAAATAGTGTAAGGCGCGCTCAAATAATTCAAGCTATCAATCCATTACATACAATTGGTTTTAATCAAGATAAATATAAATTGTATGATACATCAATTTATTATCACGAATACAAATCTCATATTTCAAAGCGAAGTCAGAAAATACTTGAGTTTATGGGTATTCAGTCCACGCCTATAAGATACTTTGTTCATATTCCAACAGAAGCTGAGCTTTCGGCTAAAGATTTTATAAGTTCGTTGCTTTCTTCGAATAAAAATATCATTATTTTTAATCCTTATGGTTCAAATGAGGCTAGAAGTTTTTCTAATTCTCAAATTGATACAACTTTATCCTTTTTATCACAATATGATAATTGTATAACAATTGTCGTGGGCGAACCTAATAAAATATCTCATATTAAAGCTAAAAAAAATATTATTATCAATCCATTATCTTCTTTTTTTGAAAGTGTTGCTTTAGTGAAGTTTTCAAATTTGGTGATTTCTGTTGACACTTCAATTGTGCATATTGCTTCCATTTATAATAAAAAAATGCTTTGTGTTTATAATAATCGGATTATTGATAATAAGTTTATTAATAATTATGTGTGGGGACCTAATTATTCCAATGCAATACAAATATTTACTAATGATAATTTAGGTACCGGACTTGGTGATCCGATAGCCAATCTTGATATTGGTATTGTGCTCGAACAATTAAAATTAGAAATAGAAAAATTATAAAAGTTGATCAAAAGAATAGGAATAATTTTGATGGATTTAAAGCAAAAATTGCGACAGTTAAATTGGAAACGTAATTTTATTACTAAAAAAATTAAATATATTTTATATATGAAATTTTTGTTTATTTTTACTCTTTTTTTAAAAAAGAAAAAAACTTTATTTAATGCCAATACGATAAAGAAAGTACTTGTTATTAGAAATGATTGTATTGGTGATATGATAGTTACAACGCCATTTATCCGGTATTTGGCTGATAATGGATATGAAGTTTATATCTCTTCTCGAAAAAGTAGCTTAGAAATTTTAGATAACAACCCATATATAACTGGGCGTTTTTTGTATAATGATAAAAATTTTGGTGAGTTAGTTAACTCGCTAAAAACTGTCAGAAAACATAAATTTGACTTGGCAATTGATGCAAGATTTCACAGACGGTTAGATTTAAAACATTTGTTTTTTTGTTGTTTTGTTAAAAGTACACATTTGCTTAGTTACAATAAAAGCAATATAAAATCATTCAATATTTCTTTACCTTATTATCAGCCGGCAGATCATGTTACAAATCAACTTAAATATTATTTAACATACCTTAGTATCAAATACGGTTCTTTTAATTACGAAATTTTTATTGATTCTGTTAAAGAAAAAAATGTAGACATATTTATTACTAATAATATTAAACCTCAGAATAAATTTGTGGTAATAAATCCTTATGGTAGTTCAAACTATCGTTGTTTATCTGAGCTCCAGATTAAAATGTTGTGTGATCTGTTAAAAAATTGTCATCAGAAATATAAAATAATATTAATTGGTCAAGGTGAAAAATTTGATAAATTATTTATACCAGACTGTATTAAATTTCAATCTCCTGCAATTTCTGATGTCATTCCCTTAATAAAAAAAGCAGATTTGGTTATTAGTGTTGATACATCAATAGTACATATTGCTTCAGCTTTCTCAACTAAATGTATTTCAATTTATATGGAACCACCACCTCCTGAATCAAATAGTTTGAAATCTGTTTATAGTCGAGAATTGAGTAATTATAAATATTTACAACAAGATTTATTTTTAGATAAAAAGTATATAAAAAAATACAGTCCGAATCTTAATTTGCAAGTAAATAGTCATATTTGGTCACCCAACGATATAAATGGAAAACAAATTGTTTTTTATGTTAATAGTGTGGAAAAGATTGACCCAGATACTTTAATAGAGTCAATTGGTAAATATATTTAAGCGAATTAGATCTAATTTTTTAATTTATAGCCTAAATAAAGTAAATAATATTTTAAGCCAGTGATGAATTTTTTCTCTTTGATGCTGTTTTTGGCATAAATACGATAATCATTAACGCGCATTTTAGGTTTATAACTTTTAAGTGGACTATTGGTCCAAGGAGTAAAATGTTTATAAAAACAATAGATATTTTGCGCAAGTCCTATATGTTCTTGATACCACATTTTTCTGGCACCCGTAAAATGGATGATATAGGGTAAATCTTCTTTATTATAAAAAAATGTTTCTTTTTGTTTATCATCCATCCAAGTAAATAAATAATTCCAATTAGGATCGATAAATAAGACTTGATGCTGTAAAACTATATTTAGTGCATCTTGGTCAGGGTAGATTAAATCTTTTTGTTCTAACGATAATAAGATGTTATTTGTTTTAGTTTCTGTATCAAATTGCATCCAGTTATTAACATTAATATATAAAAAACCAGAGTTAAAATAATTTTCAGACGTTAACTTGAGTCTTTCTTTATTTTTTAACATATTTTGTTTATCTAACGAGTCAGGTGTTACAGCACAAATAACTGAATCTATATTTGTGTTTAAAATCGGCGATATGTCAGTAAAGCACAGTACATCTGCATCTAAATAAATAAATTTATCAACAATGCCATGCAATAGTCTAGGAACTGACAATCGAAGGTACATTGAGCGATTAATATGTTTTATTTTGTTATTTTGTGTATCTGAATACTTGTTTAATTCATCGGCAGGAATTGAATAGAGCGTGATTGATGAACTAATATGTTGTAATTTTTCTTTTTCTTCTGCAGTTACATCATATAAAAAAACATGAAAATGAATATTATTATTATGCATATTATTAAGCATGATAGAGGTAATTGAAACACCTACATGTTCAAGATAATTCGAGTCTGTACAATATGCAATATTAATACTCTTATCCATTTCCAATACTCTTTAAAAACTTAACGTTGTTATTTAGTCATTACTGACATTATATGTCAATATAAAATTTATTATTACTTCATTGTTTAATTTAACGTATGTTACAATATTGTAAATTTTTAATCTTGGTTTTAAGACAGCATAAGATGAAAGAAAACCTTTTTATTAGTAAAATTACAACATTATTTAATAATACCATAGAATCTTCACAAACCACACATATCGCATTTTGCTTCGATGATAATTATGCAATGCCTGCTGGTATTGCTATGTCTTCTGTTGTTTTGAATAATCCAGATAAAAATTTGGTGTTTCACTTATTTGCTAATAACGTATCGAATGAAAAAATCATAAGATTTAATCAATTAAGTAAAGAAAATGTGACTATAATTTGTTATGAAATTAGTGATGATTTTTCCATTAACCCTGATACTTTAGTTTTACATGTTTCAGCATCAACGTGTTTGCGGTTTGTTGTTCCACAAATTTTAAATAAAATTACTTCGAGGGTTTTATATCTGGATTGTGATGTCTTATGCACCCGTAATCTTAATGAATTAATCAACACTGATTTAACTGATAAATATTCTGCTGTCGTCCCTGATGTGGATAAAACGCAAGAAAAACAATGTGCAGCTTGCGATATTCCATATGGCGAATATTTTAATGCAGGAATGATTTATATTAATACGGATATGTGGGTGCAAAATAACCTTACTGAAAAAGCATTTTCAATGATTAATAGTGGCAAAGTATACAAATTTGCCGATCAAGATGTGTTAAATATTTTAATGCAGGGTAAAACCGTATTTTTACCTCAATGTTTCAATAAATTAACGTCACTTACAGTAGGTGGTGAAGAGGACAATCTTATTGATAAAGATAATGTGATTATTCATTATGTCACCGGAAATAAGCCTTGGTATCAACTATATTTAACGCCACTCTATCAAAGTTATATTGCTTCCTCTCCTTGGGCTAAGGATAAATTATTACTCGCTAATGAGAATGCACCATCAACGACAAGACGATACGCTAAGCTTCTTGCAAGCCAACATAAATATTTCTCTGCATTTAGATATTATTTGCTTTATTTAAAGCATAAATTAAATAAAAAATAGTTTATTTAGAATTTTTAATAAATTTTGTATATTTCATAGTTTAACGGTAAATACCATATGTGCTTTTGCGATAAATTTATAAAAAACACCCTAATTTTTAATGAGAAAGCTAACAGAACCAACACATTTCACATTGCATATTGTTTTGATAATAACTATGCGATGCCTGCTGGTTTATCTTTAATGTCAGTTATTGAAAATAATAGGCATATGGATATTACTTTTCATTTGTTTGTCAATAAACTTTCCGAAGAAAATATATCTAAATTTAAGGTATTAGCGCAAGATCTTAATTGTGAAATTATTTGTTATATAGTGAATAATAATTTTTCGATTAATTCTGATACTTTAGTATTGGGTATATCCATTGCTACTTGTTTAAGATTTATGGTTCCTGAAATTGTCGGAAAAATAACAGAGAAAGTGCTATATTTAGACTGTGATACCTTATGTGTAGGTAAATTGGATGAGCTTTTCCATAAAGATATAAATACCCATATTGCAGCTGTTGTTCCTGATATAGATAATATGCAAAAAACGCAAGGAAAGCATTATAATATCGAATATGGAAAATATTTTAATGCTGGGGTGATTTATTTCAATACAACGCTATGGAATAAAAAACAGTTGACTAAGAAAACATTTAATCTCATAAATAACGGAGAAGTATATACGTTTGCCGATCAAGATGTTTTAAATATTGTAATGAAAAATCAAACGATAATGTTACCCACTGATTATAATAGGCTAACAGCTCTTTCTATTGGTGGCAATGAAGATGCTTTAGTAGGCGGAAATACAAAAATAATTCATTATATAACTAAAAATAAGCCATGGCATCGACCCTATAAAACAAAATTGTTTGATCATTATTTTTTGAGTTCACCTTGGCAAAATGAGACTTTAATTTTATATAACGACAAAAAAACCTCCTCAATACGAGCTTATTCTCGATTAATGTTTAAGCAAAAAAAATATTTATCAGGACTTAAGCATTATTTTATTTATTTGAAAACCAAATTGACAAAATAAAATTTGTTTATTGGTTCTTTATTCTTTGAAATCTAGGGCGTTATTTACTTTGATGAGTAACGTTCACAATTAAAGATGGCTTTGGTGACTCAAGGATGCCTATATATCTTTTTCGCGCGGTTACTGGTATAGTACAGCAGTTTTTATATTATTAATTGTTTCATTCTGTGACAATAAATTCATCTCATTATTGGAAATAAGTTGTGATGTTTTCATAATGTTGTATTTTCCCTAGAATATATTTTCTTCATTTTATTGTTGTATTGAACTTATCTTTTTTTATTAGGTGTATTTTAAGTGATTGATGATTTTGCTGAGAATGGTTTGCTTGCTCAAGCTATTGATGGATTTGTGGCAAGAGAGCCACAACGAAACATGGCAAGTAAAGTCTCTGAATCAATAAAAAAACAGCGTTCTCTTGTGGTTGAGGCGGGAACAGGGACTGGCAAGACCTTTGCTTATTTAGTTCCTGCATTACGTAGCGATAAAAAAGTAATACTTTCAACTGGCTCTAAAAATTTACAAGAACAGTTATTCAGTAAAGACTTACCAATAATCAAAAAAGCATTAAATTACACAGGTAAAATAGCCTTGCTTAAAGGTCGAGCTAATTATCTTTGTTTAGAACGCCTGTATCATCAATATGCAGCAGCAGGAGATCTTGATAAAGATTTACGTGTTGATTTAGTTCGTGTAAAAAATTGGTCAATTAAAACCAAAGATGGAGATATTAGCAAATGCACTACTGTCACAGAAGAAAACCAAATTTGGCCAATATTAACAAGCACAAATGATAATTGTTTAGGCAGTGACTGTGAACACTATAGTGATTGTTATGTCGTCAAGGCGCGCAAACGAGCCCTAAATGCAGATGTTGTTGTAGTTAACCATCACTTATTTTTAGCTGATGTTGTAGTAAAAGATACTGGTTTTGGCGAACTTATTCCTAAAGCAGATGTCATGATTTTTGACGAGGCTCATCAACTACCAGATCTTGCTTGTCTCTATTTTGGTGAGCAGCTAACCAGTCGGCAACTTTTTGACCTAGCTAAAGAAATTAACCTAGTTTATCGTACCGAAGTCAAAGATATGTCCCAGCTACAGCAATGTGCGGATAAACTACAAAAATGTACGCAAGACTTACGAATTGTTATTAACCAACAACCACCAAAAGGTAACTTGCGTTTTTTATTTAACCAAGAAGCAGTTAAAAAAGAGATTTCTTATCTTGTCGATGCATTAGACTTTTGTCATGAAGTTTTGTTATTGACGGTTGGGCGTTCGACAACATTAGATAACTGTTTTGAACGAATTAATCAATATAATACGCTATTAAAACGCTTGCAGGAGACAAATGTAACTGGTTTTAGTTATTGGTATGAAAGTAGCCATAACTATTTTGTTTTTGCGCTAACGCCCTTGTCTGTTGCCGATAAATTTACTGAACTATTAACACAGCGAAAAGGCAGTTGGATTTTTACGTCAGCAACGTTATCGGTTGATAATCAATTAGATTATTTTACTAAACGCTTAGGGCTAATAAATGCTGATTCACTAATATTAGAAAGCCCATTTGATTATATTAACCAGACGATTTTGTGTGTTCCACGTTATATTCCATCGCCAAATGAGCAAGGCAATGCTGAAAAATTAGCCAATATTTTATTGCCTGTTATTGAAGCGAATAATGGTCGTTGTTTCTTTTTGTGTACCTCATATGCAATGATGAATGCACTAGCTAAACAATTTCGAGAATTAACCAAATTGCCAGTATTAGTACAAGGTGAAACCAGTAAAGTTAAATTGCTTGAACAGTTTATTCATACGGGCAATGCGCTACTTATTGCTACGAGCAGTTTTTGGGAAGGGATTGATGTTAGAGGCGATACCTTATCATGTGTTATTATAGATAAATTACCGTTTACGTCTCCTGATGATCCGTTAATTAAAGCACGTATGGAAGATTGTCAAATGCAGGGCGGGGACGCATTTAATGATGTACAATTACCAGAAGCTGTGATCACCTTAAAACAAGGTGTCGGGAGACTAATCCGCCATCATAATGATCGTGGGGCGGTTATTATCTGTGATA
The DNA here is from genome assembly GCF_057063585.1 of Gilliamella sp. X-60. Taxonomy (NCBI): domain Bacteria; kingdom Pseudomonadati; phylum Pseudomonadota; class Gammaproteobacteria; order Orbales; family Orbaceae; genus Gilliamella; species Gilliamella sp. X-60. The sequence continues at coordinate 19,134 of NZ_JBXSQJ010000008.1, forward strand.
ATCGTTTAGTAATGCGACCTTATGGTGCAACATTTATTAATAGCCTGCCACCTTCACCAAGAACACGGGACATAAATAAAGTTATAAACTTTTTAATAACTAAAAGCTAAATGATAATAGATAAAATATTTTGGAAAAAAAATGAGTACTATTTTAGCCATTGATACCTCAACAGAAGCTTGTTCGGTTGCTTTACTTTACCGTAACGAAATCACTCACGATTTTATTGTATCAGCTCGTGATCATACTAAACAAATATTACCAATGGTTGATAGACTTCTTAAACAATCAGACTGTTCACTTACGCAAGTTGATGCAATCGCTTTTGGCAAAGGGCCAGGTAGTTTTACCGGAGTTAGAATTGGTATTGGCGTGGCTCAAGGTTTAGCGTTAGGTATTGATAAACCCGTGATAGGTGTATCAACGCTGATGACTTTGGCTCAAGGTGTTTATCGAACAACGCAAGCAACAAACGTTATTGCCGCAATTGATGCTAGAATGAACGAAGTCTATTTAGGTCAATACCAGTACGTTAAGGACCAATGGCAAGCGGTTATTGCTGAGTGTGTTATTAAGCCTGAAAAAGTAATCGAAAAAGTGAAGAATATTAGTCAAAATGATTATTGTGCTGGTACGGGGTGGCAAACTTATCCTGATATGATTAACGATATAAAACAAAGCGATATCTTGTTACCTCATGCACAAGATCTTGTTGTTCTTGCTAAGAATCAATGGCAAAAGAATGAGCTCTTGAATGTTGAAGATGTCGAGCCAACTTATTTACGTAACGAAGTGACTTGGAAAAAGTTGCCAGGACGATAATGGCAATAATATAAAACAAAAAAGCCACTTATATGTGGCTTTTTTTGCTTAAAATTAGGGGGCGCTTTATTTATAAAGCCCTAAATGCTCTTTCGCATAGGCCTCAAAATCAGTGCAGCCACCGATTGGTTTTTCATCAATAAAAATTTGCGGTACAGTTTCAACAGGTTTACCTACACTTTTAGAAAGATCTTCTTTAGTAATGCCTTCTACATTAATATCGACATAGCGATAAGAAAAATCATCACGCTCTTGAGAAAGTTTTTCAGCTAATTCTTTCGCTCGAACACAATAAGGACAACCTTGACGTCCAAAAATTACTGTATACATTTTTACCTCTAATCGTTTATCTTTAAATATAGCCTTACTATACTTAACTTTTAAAGAAAAAAAAACAGTAAAATATAGTTAATTAAATAGATTATACCTATTGATAGTGAGATTGGAAAGATGATCGATTATTATTCATAAAAATTTGAATTTACTTGCTCGTTTTTTTGCAATTTAGATTTAATATTTAAAATATTTCTATTTATTAAAATTCATCATATATCATTTTTAAAAATTTTTACAAAAAAATAAATGAGCAAAGGCTCAGAACAACGGTTAATAAAGAGTTAAAACGATTATAGCAAATCAAAGAAGGATAATTAAATTGCTTTATTTGGTGAAACTTAATTATATACATGATTAATCGAAAACTTAGAATTATCCATTTTTTTATTTTATACTAAAACACATAGTTACCTGAAAGTTTTTGACAAGTATTTATAATGCTGCTTAGCAAAAACTAAATCGAGTTTCCAATAGTTTTGGCTTAAGTTATGTCCGATATTCGATTATTCGTAAAGTGCAAATTAGCACTACGAGTGCCGTGATGCAGTGGGTAGCACTTCACGGGAGTGTGTCGATTCTTTTAGGAAAAAACTGAATAACTGAGCAAAGTATAGATGTTCTTAAAGAGGGCGTATAATGGATAATACGAATAATTGCATATAATGCGTCTAGCTAAAATATCATATAAAGCAATTAGAGTGTTGAAAGATTATCGCTTTTAAAATTATAGCACTCATTTAATTTTATTATGTTAATTGTTAGGTAGAAGTTATAATCTTCATTAATTAACTAGCTGGATATGAATATGCTGAAAAAATTGTTATTGACTGCTTTATTACTACCTATCACCGTATTTGCTGCTAAAAAAGAGTGTGGCGTTAAACCCAGTTATGATATTACGATTAGCAAAGAAAGTGTGCATATTTTTAATAAAAAAAATGATTTCACTATCATGCCAAATGGAATAGTGGTTTTAAATAAACAATCAGTAACACTTAATCCGCCATTACAAAAAAAACTAGTTCAATTTCAACAAGATTTACGCCAACAGTTACCGCAATTAGAACAACAATCGTTAAGTCTTTTATTAGATGTGAAAATGACTTTTGAACAGGCGATAAAAAATCAATTGGGCGACGATAATGAACTAAAAAGTGAATTAAACAAGTTATATAAACGTTTAGTCAAGTTGTTACATGCTTCGATTATTACAGAAAATGGCAATACACGATTTTCTTACCAAAATTTCAATAATCTAAAAAAAGATGGCGAAGATATCGGTCAGCGCATTTTTTATAATATTGTGGGAGGAAGTATTTTGCATTTCGAGTTCTTTAAAAATTTAGGCGCAATCAAGCAAATCTCTAAAAATGAGTGGAAAGCTCAAAAACCTAAATTAAAAGCTTTTGATGCTCATATTTGTTCTGTGATTACCGATATTGATGCGCAATACAAAGAAATATTAACTCAACTTAATCAATCTATTCATAAGTAAATAGACATTAATAAAAACTTTTGCGAAAATGATGCCTTTACTATGATAGCTAAACGGAAGCTTATGACTGCACATATCATTGATGGAAAAGCATTAGCACAACAAATACGAACTGACATTGCTAATAAAGTTAACACACGTATTGAAAAAGGTCTATCTGTTCCAGGGCTTGCAGTAATTCAAGTGGGTTCAGATCCCGCATCAAAAATCTATGTCAAAAATAAGCAAAAAGCTTGTGATGATGTTGGTTTTATTTCATTTGCGTATGACCTCCCAGCGTCGACTACTGATGAGTTGTTGGCATTAATTGATGAACTCAATCAACGATCAGATGTGCATGGTATTTTAGTACAACTTCCTTTACCTGATAATATTGATAAAACTAAGGTGCTTGAACGTATTGATCCGAGTAAAGATGTTGATGGTTTTCATCCTTACAATATTGGCCACTTATTACAACGTGATCCGATTTTACGACCATGTACACCATATGGTGTGGTTAAAATGCTTGAATCAACAGGTATTAATTTATCAGGATTAAATGCCACTGTGGTTGGTGCATCAAGCATTGTAGGTCGTCCTATGGCATTAGAATTATTGCTATTAGGTTGCACAACAACCATTACCCATAGTCGTACCGTTGATTTAGCCAAACATGTGAGTAATGCAGATATCGTTGTTGCAGGAGTTGGCATTCCTAATTATGTTAAGGGTGAGTGGATAAAACCAGGCGCAATTGTTATTGATGTTGGTATCAATCGTCTACCAGATGGTAAATTAGCTGGCGATGTGGAGTTTGAGGCTGCCGTTAAACGGGCTGGTTGGATAACGCCTGTGCCAGGTGGAGTTGGTCCAATGACTGTTGCTATGTTGATGAGTAACACGCTTGAAGCCTGTGAAAAGTTTAGCAAATAAATAAAATTACTTTAAATTCATTGAGTTTGGAATTAATAAATTTACGTTAAATTAAAAAAGGAGTAGGGATTTTTTATGATTACATTTCACACTAATTTAGGTGATATTAAAATCAAAACTTTTGACGATAAGGCGCCAGAAACCGTTAAAAATTTTGTTGAATATTGCAAAGACGGTTTTTACAACAACACAATCTTCCATCGTGTTATTAATAATTTTATGATTCAAGGCGGTGGATTTGAACCTGGTATGAAGCAGAAAAAAACAAAATCGCCAATAAAAAATGAAGCAGATAACGGACTAAAAAATGATCGTGGCACTTTAGCGATGGCACGAACATCTGATCCACACTCTGCCACTGCACAATTTTTTATCAACGTAGTGGATAATGATTATCTTAACTTCCGCTCTGCTGATGTTAATGGCTATGGCTATTGTGTTTTTGCACAAGTCGTCGAAGGGCTAGACGTTGTTGATAAAATCAAAGTCATTAAAACAGGGCGTAGCGGTATGCATTCAGATGTTCCTGTGGAAGATGTCATTATTACGAGTGTTACGGTTGAATAATCCTGTTCGTTATTTTATCGCTGATATTCATCTAGCTGATAATGAGCCTGATGGTTATATGGGTATAACCGCAGGCTTTCTGTCTTTTTTAAATTCACTACCCGATAATTGCGAACTGTATATTTTAGGTGATTTGTTTGACTATTGGGTTGGTGATGATGTCAAAACCAATATACAACAACAAATTGCACTGGCATTACAAGCCTTATCAAAACGTCATATCAAAAAATATTTTGTGCATGGTAATCGTGATTTTCTGTTAGGTAAAAGATATGCTCAGCAGTGTGATATGATTTTATTGCCAGAAATTAACTGCTTGCCCAATCAAGAAAAAAATATTGTTTTTTTACATGGCGATTTATTATGTATTGACGATCTTCAATATCAAAAATTTCGAAAAGTTATGCACAATAAGTGGTTACAAAAACTGTTTTTATTACTTCCACGCTTTGTTAGGCTTAAAATTGCAGCTAAGTTGCGGCAAAAAAGTAGCCTGCATAATCAAATTAAATCTGAATCTATTATGGATGTCAATCAACAAGAGGTGGTTGAAAGGATGGTTGAATATAATGCGGATATTATGGTACACGGACATACACACAAACCTGCAACACACCACTTTCAAATTGAAGGCAACCGAGCAACTCGTATCGTGCTGGGGGCATGGCATGATGGCGTGACATATATCAAACAAGAACAAAATAGTAATACTTTAGCTCTTTATAACCATTCTTTTAAATAATCACTTTGTAAAACATGCTCGACTTTACCAAACTCAATCAGCTTGCCTTGATCTAAAATTGCTACATTATTGGCTATCTTTTTAACTTCATTAATATTATGTGTTACATAAATAATCGGTATATTTAAATCATTGGCTAACTTATCAATATAAGTTAATAGCTCTTTTTTTCTGGGCATATCAAGAGCGGAAAGCGGTTCGTCCATCAGCAACAATAGAGGATTGGTTAATAGTGCTCGACCGATTGCCACCCGCTGTTTTTCGCCACCAGATAACATTGCTGGATAGCGATTTAATACCGAGTGGATATTAAGTACATTCACGATTTCGTCAAATTTTGAAGAATTGAAGTTTTTAGCACCATAAGTTAGATTTTTAATCACATTATAATGAGGAAAGAGTAATGCATCTTGGAAAACGGTACCAATCTGACGTTTTTCAGGAGCGATAAAAAGGCGCTTATCACAATCAACCAATGATGTGTTATTGAGTTTGATATAACCTTGGTCCGGTTTAATTAATCCATTAATAAGGTTGATTAGCGTTGATTTTCCCGATCCTGAAACGCCTAAAATAGCAGTAACGCCTTGGCAATCTATATCATGATTGAATTGGAAAGAAAATGAAGCCAATTGTTTGCTAACCTGTATTTTTAACATAGTGATTATCCTGCTAGCTTCTTCTTATGCCATCGATTTAATAATTCGGATAAAAAAAGGGCAATGAGTGACAACACAATCGAAATAATACAAAGTCGTAATGCACCTTGTTCACCATTAGGGATTTGCAGAAATGTGTACATTGCGAGTGGTAAGGTCCGAGTTTCACCTTTAATATTTGATACAAATGTAATTGTTGCACCGAATTCTCCTAAACAACGTGCAAAGCCGAGAACCATTCCCATTAAAATGCCAGGAAAAGCTAAAGGTAAAGTGATAGTAATAAACACTCGCCATTTATCGGCACCAAGGGTACGAGCCACATTTTCAAGACGTATGTCAATTGAGTCAATGGCTAAACGAATCGAACGTACCATGAGTGGAAATGCCACTATCGCCGAAGCTAATGCTGCACCTTGCCAATTAAAGCTAAAACTGACATGAAAATTGTTATTTAACCACCCACCAATAATGCCGTGCCTTCCCATGGTGATTAGTAATAAATAACCTAAAACAACTGGTGGCAAAACAAGTGGAAGATGCACAATGCTATCAAATAGTGATTTACCCCAAAATTGACAGCGAGCCAATATCCAAGCTGTTAAAATACCTATTGGTAAACTAAAACCAATTGCTGCAAAGGCTATTTTTAAACTAAGTAGCAAGGTTTGCCATTCAAATTCGCTTAATAACATAGTTGTATCTTTTTATACCACCCGTGGTAAATTACTTTGTTATGAACCCATATCTTTCAAAAATGAGTTTTGCGTGTGGTGAATTTAGATATTGATAAAAATCGTTCGCTTTTAAGTTTAATAACGTGATTGGATATTCAATAGATTTGAATGTATTTGCAGGGAACGTTCCAACAATTTTCACTTTATCACTTACTTTGGCATCGGTGCTGTAGACAATGCCAAGGGCGGCTTCGTTACGCTCAACTAACATCAGAGCGTCTCGCACATTGCTAGCTGGGGCAAATTGTGGTGATAATTTGTCAAATACTCCTAAATGAGTGAGTGATTCTTTTGCATAAAGGCCCGCAGGAACGTGATCTGGATCACCAATGGCAATTCTTTCGTTTTTAGGTAAAATCGCTTGCCAATTGGTATTGTTATTAATTAAGACGTTATCTAATGGTGAACTTTTTGGGGCAATAAGAACTAATGCATTTTTTAATAGGTCTTGTTTATTCTTCGCAATATTATGCTCAATAAGGTAAGCCATCCACTTTTGATCGGCTGACATAAATATATCGGCAGGGGCTCCTTGTTCAATTTGTTTCGCTAATACTGATGACGAAGCAAACGAAAATACAATATCCACATCTTGATGTTGAGCTTTATAAAGCGTCGCAATATCTTGCATCGCATTAGTTAATGACGAGGCGGCAAATACAGTCAATTTTTCAGCTGCCATTGCTGAAAAAGACATCGCTATCATTGCCAAAGCACTAATAATTTCAATCAATTTCTTCATTTTTTCCTCACAATAAAAATAAGTTAATTTTGATGATTCATGTTTTTGTAGATATTTGGCTGTGATGGAATATCTCGAGTGATTAAGTAAATAATCTAACAATCGCTATATAAAAAAATATATATCGATATTAGCAAAATTTATTTATAAAGTACAACTAAACTGATGCCAGACCCAGACAGCAATCGATAAGATTTGTAGCATATTTTGATGGAATACTAAAAAGCGTTTACAATAATCACTCATATCTCCTCCAACTTGGTTGGTTGTGCATGGTGTTAAATTATGTTCTCTCCTGAAATTTTATTAACGTTGAATATTCAGCAACGGTTATTTACTGATCCACGGCGCATTATGCTGTTAAAAGCAATTGAACAAACCGGCTCATTAAGTCAGGCTGCCAAGCAAATTGGCGTTAGCTATAAAACAGCGTGGGACGCTATCAATGAAATTAACAAATTAGCACCTAAACCTTTTTTAATTACTGCAATTGGCGGTAAAAATGGTGGTGGCACTAAGCTGAGTGCTTATGCTGTTAGGTTCATTCAACTTTATGATCTATTAACTCAGCTGCAACAAACTGCATTTAACATATTGAGTGATGATAATGTTCCATTGGATGATATTTTAAAAGCTACTGCAAGATTATCATTGCAAACAAGTGCACGAAATCAGTTATATGGCACAGTTAAGCAGATTCAAACAAGCGATGTTGCTGGTTTTATTACTGTACTACTCTGTGATAATCAAACTGAGTTATCAGTTTACATTACGCAGTCGAGTATTGAGCGGTTAAAGTTGAGTATTGATAAAACTGTCTTGTTACTTATTAAAGCTCCGATGATTGAATGGGCAAATACAAAAGAGGTAGAGAATGAGAACCACTTGTTGGTTACCGTTGAAAAGATCACAACAGATGGCAAATGGAGCGAAATTACTTTTTCATTATCTTCTGGCGTCGTGCTTTATGCTAGTAAATTAGCTGATGAAGTTAAACAATCAGCCTTAACCGTAGGTAAACAAACTACGTTATTTATTCATCCACAACATATTATTGTTGCGACATTAGTTTAGCAATATGAGGTTACCATGCTACAAATAGAAAAAGCACATTTTAAAATTAGTGATTACCAAGTTTTTATTATTGAATCGCTGTTAATCAATCAAGGCAGTCATGTTGCTTTTGTGGGGCGTAATGGTAGTGGTAAATCCATACTAGCTAAAGCACTAGCCGGGGAACAAAAATTATTAACAGGAAACGTTATCAATCAATTTAAATCTATAATCCGTATCTCGTTTGAACAGCTTCAAAAGCTGATTGATGATGAATTTAAGCGTAATAATACAGATATGCTAAGCGAAGGTGAAAATGATATAGGCTTAACTACTGAACAAATCATTCAAGAAAATAATTTTAATCAACAACTTTGTCGGCAATTAGCAACACAATTTGGAATTAATCACCTACTAACCAGACGCTTTAAATATCTTTCAACAGGCGAAACACGAAAAACCTTAATTTGCCGAGCTTTGATGCAGCAACCTGATTTTTTGATATTAGATGAGCCATTTGATGGTTTAGATGTGGCATCACGTGCAAATTTAGCTAAAATACTTGCTGATCTTGCAAAACAAAACATTACTATTATTCTTGTTCTGAATCGGTTTAATGACATTCCTGATTTTATCGAAAATATTGGTATATTAGCTGATTGCCAACTCTTGAAAATTGATACAAAGAGCACAATATTAAACGATGCAACAGTTAAGCAATTAGCTGATTTGGAAAATATACCCAATATGCCATTACCAGAAGCTGATGAATCACCAACACGATTAGCAGATCAATTAGATCGAGTCATATTAAATAATGGCTATGTCCGTTATGACGATAAAACAATTATTAATGGATTAACTTGGCAAGTCAAAGCCAAACAAAATTGGCAAATTGTTGGACCTAATGGTGCAGGTAAATCGACGCTATTAAGTCTAATCACCGGCGATCACCCACAAGGGTATAGCAATGATCTTACTTTATTTGGTCGAAAACGTGGCTCGGGCGAAACCATATGGGATATTAAACGCCATATTGGTTATGTCAGCAGTAGCTTGCATTTGGATTATCGTGTTAGTTCTAGCGTTAAAAACGTATTATTGTCTGGCTATTTTGATTCGATCGGTATCTATCAGGCTCCTAGTGATAGACAAGCTAAATTGGCTGATGAATGGTTACAGTTGTTAGGTTTACAGATGCAGGCGGATAATCCATTTCAATCGCTCTCTTGGGGACAACAACGATTAGTTTTGATAGCTAGAGCTTTAGTCAAACATCCGACACTACTTATTTTAGATGAACCATTGCAAGGGCTAGACCATCTTAATCGAGAATTAGTCAAACGCTGGATAGATCGCTTAATTAGTGAAGGACATACGCAGTTACTCTTTGTGTCTCATCATGCAGAAGATGCGCCTAAATGCATCACTCATCGATTAACTTTCGTTCATGACTTTGATGATAGCTATCAATATCGCTTTGAACAGTTAAGCGAAATAATTAGTTAAACCTATTAAAAATAGGTTTAAAAATAGGGAAAACCATAAAAATAAAATGGATTTTTTTATGAAAATTTATCTTGATATTTGAAAAAAGTTTATAAAGGTTACACTTATGAAGTTATCCCCGTTACCTGTGGATAACTCTGTGAGTAGTTTATTGAAAAAAGCGCTAACCTCAGTCACTATCAGGATTTTTCTTGATTTGATTGCAACTTAATCATGAAAATATTTTTTGTTTAATATCAATTGTTTATCATAAATCAAGGTATAAATTTATTGGCTTTTTTATACATAAGAAAGGGAACTGAACGAAAAATAGAAGATTTTTAAAGGTCAAGTCCTTTTGGGGATAATTTTTATTAATAGGTAAAATATTAGGTTGTGATGTAATGAAAAAATTTAAATTATGTTCCGAATTTAAGCCTGCTGGTGATCAACCTGAAGCAATAAAAAAAATTAATCAAAATATTGAAGATGGAATTGCTCATCAAACATTATTGGGCGTAACGGGATCTGGTAAAACATTTACTATGGCAAACGTTATTGCTACGCATAACCGCCCAACAATCATTTTAGCGCCCAATAAAACACTGGCAGCTCAGTTATATGGCGAAATGAAGGCTTTTTTCCCTGAAAATGCGGTTGAGTATTTCGTATCTTATTACGATTACTATCAACCTGAATCTTATGTACCTTCAACCGATACATTTATTGAAAAAGATGCTTCAATCAATGAGCATATAGAGCAGATGCGCCTTTCTGCCACTAAATCGTTACTTGAACGACGTGATGTGGTGATCGTTGCTTCAGTATCGGCAATTTATGGTTTAGGTGCGCCAGAAACCTATATGTCAATGATATTGCACCTAACAAAAGGCACGATAACCGATCAGCGTTCAATCTTAACTCGCTTGGCCGAATTGCAATACATGCGTAATGAAATCAACTTTAGTCGTGGTACGTTTCGTGTTCGAGGGGATGTGATAGACATCTTTCCTGCTGATTCAGATGAACTTGCCGTGCGCGTAGAGTTATTTGATGATGAAGTCGATCGTATTGTTATGTTCGATCCACTTACAGGTAATAGTATCAATGAAGTATCACGGATTACTATCTATCCAAAAACACACTATGTAACGCCAAGAAATATTATGGAAAATGCCATTGCGCAAATTAAACAAGAGCTTAAAGAGCGACAAAAAGTATTGTTAGATAACAATCGCCTACTGGAAGAACAACGTTTAACTCAGCGAACACTATTTGATATTGAAATGATGACCGAACTGGGCTATTGCTCTGGCATCGAAAATTACTCGCGCTTTTTAGCCCAGCGTAATCCGGGCGATCCGCCAGCAACGTTATTCGATTACTTGCCACCAGACGGATTATTATTTATTGATGAATCGCATGTTGCAATTCCACAAATCGGTGCAATGTATAATGGTGACCGCTCACGTAAGCTTAACCTAGTTGAATATGGCTTTCGTTTACCGTCAGCGTTAGATAATAGGCCTTTAAAGTTTGCAGAATTTGAAAATATTATGCCACAAACCATTTATGTATCAGCAACACCCGCCAAATACGAAATTGAAAAATCAGGTGGTGAAATTATTGAGCAAGTGGTTAGACCTACAGGACTATTAGATCCTATTATTGAAATTCGACCGGTTGCAACACAAGTTGATGATCTGTTATCTGAAATCAAAATTCGTATTAACAATGACGAGCGCGTTTTGGTGACCACACTTACTAAACGGATGGCAGAAAATTTAACTGATTATTTGTCAGAACATGATGTCAATGTCAAATATTTGCATTCAGATATTAACACGGTTGAACGAATGGAAATTATTCGAGACTTACGTTTAGGAAAAGTGGATGTGCTAGTGGGAATTAACTTATTGCGAGAAGGTCTAGATATACCTGAAGTTTCTTTAATAGCAATATTAGATGCTGACCGTGAAGGTTTTTTGCGTTCTGAAAGCTCGCTCATTCAAACTGTAGGACGTGCAGCTCGAAACGTGAATGGTAAAGCGATATTATATGCTGATAGAATTACTCCAGCTATGAAAAAAACAATTGACGAAACCGCTCGCCGTCGTCAAAAACAGGAAAACTTTAATACAGCACATGGCATCACACCAAAATCAGTACGTAAAGAAATTAAAGATATATTAGAGGCCGGTTTAAGTACCAAGAAATCGACAGCCAAAGTACAAGCATTTGAGTCAGGTAAACCTTATCATTATGTCTCAGTTAAAGAAGTACAAGCAAAAGTGAAAGAACTTGAAACAATGATGTATGAAGCGGCTCAAAATCTTGAATTTGAAAAAGCGGGTGTACTACGTGATGAAATAAAAAAATTGCGTGCGGATTTTATTAAAGTATCTTAATGACTCATCCAAAAAGGAAAATATGATGACAATAACACGAATTGATCCTGATGATCGCTGGTCTGAAGCTGTGATTCATAATAACGTGATTTATTACACAAGTGTTCCTACTGAGCTTGAAAATGACGCTTATATACAAACCAAAAGTGCATTGGCTGAAATTGATAAAATATTAGAACGAGCCGATAGTGATAAATCACTTATATTGGATGCGACATTATTTTTGGCCAATAAAAGTGACTTTGCTGCAATGAATAAAGCGTGGGATGAATGGGTAGCTAAAGGGAGTGCGCCAGTTCGTTGCACAGTGCAAGCAGGCTTGATGAAAAAGGAATATCTGATAGAAATTAAAATTGTGGCTGCTGTAAAAGATTAACATTTTCATTATCGCCGATACTATTCGGCGGTATCACTTTGATTATTCAAATTATACTACCTTAACTTGGTGCATTTATTGTCAATAGATAGAATCGTTACTATCCCAATCCCCTAAACTTTAGTGTATACTTCACATACATCTCATTTTAATTATTCAAACATTCGCTATGCACACTCAACCTAAAATTGCCATTGTCATGGGTTCTAAAAGTGATTGGGACACTATGCAACAAGCTGCAGATATCTTAGATGCATTGACTATTCGCTACCATGTTGAAATCGTTTCTGCTCACCGTACGCCCGATAAGTTATTTCGCTTTGCTGAAGATGCTAAGCGAAAAGGTTTTGAGGTGATTATAGCTGGTGCCGGTGGTGCAGCTCATTTGCCGGGCATGTTAGCTGCTAAAACATTAGTTCCCGTATTAGGCGTTCCCGTACAAAGTGCTGCACTAAATGGCATAGATAGCCTCTATTCTATCGTGCAAATGCCGAAAGGGATTCCGGTTGGTTGTTTAGCAATTGGTAAGGCTGGTGCAGCTAACGCGGCATTACTTGCTGCGCAGATTCTTGCTTTACATGATAAAGATATTTATCAACGCTTATCTACATGGCGATTAACTCAAACTGATGAGGTATTAAATCAGCCTGATCCAAGAGTGAATGCATAACATGAAACTTCAATCTGTTTGTGTACTGGGGAACGGACAATTAGGACGAATGCTTAAGCAAGCTGGTGAACCATTAGGTATTAAAGTCTATCCAGTTGGACAGGAAGTCGATCCGACAGTTATTCCATATCAACAGTCGGTAATAACAACTGAAATTGAACGATGGTCTGATACCCCATTTACACAGGTATTAGCCAAGCATCCCCATTTTATCAATCGGGATGTTTTTCCACTTATTGCTGACCGTTTAACTCAAAAACAGCTGCTTGATGAACTTGGCTTACCTACAGCTAAATGGTTTGCGCTTAATCAACCCCAAGATTGGCCAAAGTTATTTGGTGAACTGGGTGATCTATTAATTATAAAACGTCGGACTGGTGGTTATGACGGACGAGGGCAATGGCGTATAGCCATTAATCACCCAACCACCGTCCCAGATGATATTTATCAAAACGCCATTGTTGAACAGGCCATTCCATTTGAAAAAGAGATGTCATTAGTGGGTGCGCGTAATGCAAAAGGTGAAACGGTATTTTATCCACTTACCAATAACTTCCACCAAGATGGTATATTAAAAATAAGTGTTGTACGACCGAACGAATCTCCTTCATTACAAATAAAAGCTGAGCAAATGCTATCTGCCATTATGCATAAATTAAATTATATTGGCGTAATGGCAATGGAGTGCTTTATTGTTGGAGAGGAATTACTGATCAACGAACTTGCCCCTCGTGTACATAATAGCGGTCATTGGACACAAAATGGTGCCTCAATAAGCCAATTTGAATTGCATCTTCGCGCAATATTAGGATTACCACTCCCTAAGCCTGATGTCTTTGCGCCATCGATTATGGTCAACTTAATTGGTACAGAATTAAATCTTAATTGGCTATCTATCAATTTAGTGCATCTACATTGGTATGAAAAAGAAGTCAGAGTGGGGCGTAAAGTAGGGCATTTAAACTTAACTCATAGCCATTTTGATCAATTATTAAAAGCGTTAGAAGATCTAATACTGCTATTGCCTAATGATTATCAAAAAAGTGCTGAATGGGTAAAGCAAAATTTATAATGATTTAGCAATTTCAACCAATCAAGGCATGCAATTAGAGATAGAACCATGATCAACTTTAATCAAAAAATCAATTATCAACGTTATGCTAGTAAACAGCGTGAACCCCTATCTGATGAGTACTCAATAGTACGTTGTTTTGAAAGCGATCGTGGACGCATCATAAACTCAGCCGCCATTCGTCGCCTACAACAAAAAACGCAAGTCTTCCCATTAGAACGTAATTCTGTGGTCAGAACAAGACTAACTCATTCTATGGAAGTACAACAAGTGGGCCGTTATATTGTCAAAGAAATCATCAACCGCCTGAGTAAAGCTGGAAAATTAAAAAAATATGGGCTTGATAATTGTATAATGGCGATTGAAAGCTTAGTTGAAATGGCCTGTTTAATGCACGATATAGGTAATCCTCCATTTGGTCATTTTGGTGAGGCCGCCATTAATAAATGGTTTACACAACGCTTAGGTCTTGGCAAATCTACAATTTATCCAGTGCTTGAAATCAATAACAATGATGATGACAAAATAAAAGAACTTAAAACCAAAATTCGCCAAGATTTATCAAATTTTGAAGGTAATGCGCAAGCAATTCGTTTAGTGCATACTATATTACGCCTCAATTTAACTTATTCACAAATTGCCTCGATTCTGAAATATTCTAGACCAGCTTATTGGTCTAAGCAGGTTCCCATCGAATTTTCTTATTTAATGAAAAAACCGGGCTATTATTTATCAGAAGAACCATTTATTGAGGAACTTTCTAAACAACTTGATATCAAACCATTTCATCGTTATCCATTAACTTACATTATGGAGGCTGCCGATGATATCTCATACTGTATTGCCGATCTTGAAGATGCTGTTGAAAAGAGAATCCTAACGGTAAAACAGCTTTATATTCAATTAGCTGAAGCATGGGGACCAATTAAAAAAGGTGATTTGTTTGACACAGTGGTTAAATACCCTTATGAAAACCTAAAGCAGAGTGGATATGATGCAATTGGCATCGATCAATTTTTTATGTATTTACGCGTCAACTCCATTGGCAAACTGGTACCGCATGCAGCCGAACGATTTATTGAAAATATTGAAGCAATTTATCACGGCGCTTTTAATCATGCTTTACTTGAAGATTACGGTGCCGAATATAAATTGCTCAATATTTTTAAAACAGTGGGATTTGAACATATATTTAATCATGAATCGGTCGAAAATATTGAACTGCAGGGATACCGAATTATTAGCGGATTGCTAGATATTTATAGCCCATTGCTTGATATGCCTACCGAAGATTTTTTAAAATTAGTTGAAGACCAACATCACAAAGATTATCTTATTGAAACGCGTTTATATCATAAATTATCATCAAAACATTGTGTCGCTTATGAACAAGCAATTAACAAACTGCATCCAAATAAAACAGGTTTTGCTTGCATGGAATTTTATTATCGGTGTCGCTTATTACAAGATTATATTAGCGGTATGACTGATCACTTTGCTTATGACGAATATCGCAAGCTAATGGTGACATTCTAACTCGTAGAAATTGATTATAATGGATGAGCACCACGAATATGCATTGGCACCATATTAGTGCATAGCAAGATAACAATATATTAAAGCAAATCTTGATTATTTATAACTTTTTTAGTATGTCAAACTAAACTACATAGCCTACATTTTTATAACGTCTATCTTTTATTATCTTATATAAATTCAGCTTAAATAACCCTATTTGGTTCAAGTAACCATTTATTGGCATGCTCTTTGCATCATTTATTTTGTAATCTCATATTTATTAGGAGCGATTGATGAAACTAGTCACAGTAGTTATAAAACCGTTCAAATTAGAAGAAGTTCGGGAAGCCTTATCTGATATAGGTATCACTGGATTAACCGTTACCGAAGTCAAAGGTTTTGGACGACAAAAAGGTCATGCAGAGCTATATCGTGGCGCCGAATATAATGTCAATTTTCTACCTAAAGTTAAAATTGACTTAGCTATTAGCGATGAGCAGCTTGACGAAGTCATTAGTACCATTGCTAAAGCAGCACATACGGGCAAAATTGGCGATGGCAAAATTTTTGTCACCTCACTTGATCATGTGGTACGTATACGTACAGGCGAAACCGACGACTCGGCGCTGTAATTTATTGTTAAGGATATCATTATGTTGAAAAAATTTATTCTTTCTTTAGCTATTTTATTTTCAAGTACTGCCTTTGCTGATGAAGCCGGCATAGTTGATAAAGCCGATAATGGATTTATGATGATCTGTACTGCTTTAGTACTTTTTATGTCTGTGCCCGGTATTGCTCTGTTTTATGGCGGTTTATTACGTTCCAAAAACGTGTTATCGATGTTATCTCAAGTCCTTGTAACCTTTTCACTGATTGCCGTATTATGGATTACTTATGGTTATTCACTCTCTTTTGGTGAAGGAAATTGGTTTTATGGCAATTTTAACCACTTTCTATTAACGGGTATTGGCATTACGGATGTGTCAGGTTCGATTTATGAACTCATTTGGGTGGCATTTCAAGGATCATTTGCTTGTATTACCTGTTGTTTAATTCCTGGTGCCTTTGCTGAACGAATGCGTTTTTCAGCCGTATTAATCTTTATGGTGTTATGGTTTACATTTTCGTACATTCCCATGGCACACATGGTATGGGGGGGCGGAATTTTGGGCGATGAAGGCGCGCTTGATTTTGCTGGTGGTACTGTTGTGCATATTAATGCAGCAATTGCCGGAGTTGTCGGCGCTTATTTAATTAAAAATCGTCTTGGCTATAACCGTGAACCACTAAAACCATTTAACTTACCTTATGTCTATCTCGGCGCAGCAATTCTTTATATTGGTTGGTTCGGCTTTAACGCAGGATCATCAACGCATGCTGATGAGATCGCAGGTTTAGCCTTTATTAACACAGTTGCTGCAACAGCAGCTGCGGTTTTAGCATGGACATTAGCTGAATGGTCTTTACGAGGCAAACCATCATGCCTCGGTTCAGCATCAGGTGTGATAGCGGGGTTAGTTGGCGTAACGCCTGCTGCGGGCCTTGTTGGCGTAGGTGGTGCTATGCTAATTGGGCTTATTTGCGGTTTTGCTGGTGTCTGGGGTGTATCAACACTCAAAAGAATTTTAAAAGTTGATGATACCTGTGATGTATTTGGCGTACATGGCGTATGTGGTATAGTAGGCTGTGTATTAACTGGTATATTTGCATCAGAATCATTAGGTGGTATTGGTTATGCCGAAGGCATTACTATGATAAGCCAAGTCGGAATTCAATTAATGAGCATTATGACGTGTGTAATTTGGACAGCGGTTGTTTCTTTTGTTGCTTATAAAATTGCAGATCTTTGTGTTGGCTTGCGTGTTTCAGAGGAGCATGAGCGAGAAGGCTTAGATATTAACAGCCACGGCGAAAGTGCATTTAATAGTTAATCACTAAGTAAAATTGTTATTAATTAATTTTTACACATAAAAATGGTTAAAATGAAAAATAATTTACAGGGAAGATCCCTGTAAATTATGGCTTTTATTAATTATTGTTAAGTAAATATTTTTAATCATCCCAAAGCATAATGGCATTATCTTCAGTTAAGACTAAAGGCGGTGCAAAAAGGTACTCTTTTACTTTGGTCGGTAAAACCTGCATATCATTAAAATTAAACTGCAATTCTGGATAAACATTAGCGATTGCTTTTATCCGAGTATTTAGTAATTCCTTTACTTTATCAGACTCTTTGGCAATGGCGATTTCATCTTTCAACATGCCAATTTGTTTTTTATGGTGTTCTGACTCAAATACCTCATGAAAGATAAAAGAAAACCCACTTTTATTATTGCCTTTGTGCATATCATGGTACTCTCTGTATTCAGAATGATGTAATTTAAGTTCCTTAACACGCAAGGCAATAATCTCATCAATATGATCGGTATAATAATTTAATGTAGGATCTAAATAAGCTAGCGTCCTGTGCTCGGGTATTGCTGCATTACTATGTACTAAGGTAAATAAAGGCTTTTTATATGTTTTCATTCTTTAACTTCCTTTTTAATTAAGATAAAAAGATAACAAGGCCTCCAATGAAGAAAAGCGAATATTACTTTTTTATGTAAAATGTTTCAGGTTAATATAATGCTTAAATATAAAAATAAAAAAAATTCAAAAATTTAATAAATTTTCCATTAGATATTCAAATTAATGAATTTAAATTTCAAAGCATAACAGCTTAAAAAATAAAACACTATTGGGAACAACTACTATACGAAAAATAGTTAGATTTTAATAATAAATAGTCTTATTTACTTATAAACCTTATCTAAAGGCTAATTACGGGATGTTATCAATACAGTAAAACGCTTAATTTAATATTAGAGAAAATAACTTAATAGCAAACGACCGACTATTTTAGATAAAAAACTAATACCATTTCACAGTAGTCATACTTATCTAAGACACATTTAATTTTGGAAAGTTCAATAATATTGCTAGATTTAATCTTCTTGTTAAAGATTTTTCTTAAAATCTCACGATAATTAAACAGAAAAGAAAGTAAATCTACCATAATCATTTTTTATATATTTGACTATTAAAGCTATTAAAATAGCGTAGATCATAGAATCATTTGTCTTTTGAGTTAACATCAGCAATGTAGATCATACTTATTAGATGATCTTAAATGGTGATGATAGATTAGATTTTCAATACCTTTAGGTATTATCACTTCATTCTATCACTTTTTGCTAAATAATAAATATTGGTATTATTAGAGATTTCTGCTCAGTATTTGGCTAATGATTAATAATAAAATTAAGGCGAGCTAGGTTAATTCAACGATATGACATAGATTAAGAATGTTAAAGTTAAAGTAGATTGAACAACAAATTTTTTGTAAATCTAAGCGTGATTGGCTTAATTGAATTACAATGAGTCTTCATTAATTTTGAATGGAAACATCAAAACTCAATCAAAGTAAAAAGGTAGGAAAATTCTTCTCCTACCCAATAATCTAAAATTAATCAGATTTTTTAATATGCTTTAAGTTAGATAATGCAATTGCTAGTAGGATAATCCCCACCCCAATCCATTGGATAAAATAGACTGATTCATGCAAATAAAAAAATGAACAAGACACCGCAACAGGTAATTCAGCGGCTGAAAGAATTGCACTTAATGAAATACCAATTTTAGGGATACCAATCGAAAATAGAAAGGGTGGTAGCACCGTTCCAAGTAATGCTAATAAAAATCCTAATTGATACAGTTTATCGCTAATATCAAGTTTAAAGAAAAACAACGGCGGAAAAATCAAAAATGTAACAAAACATGCACCAGTAATCATTAGAGCACTTTTTTCAAGTTTAGGTAACTCATTGCCGATATTGCTGCTAGTGCTAATAAAAAGCGAATACATTAGCGCAGCTAAAAAACCAAAAAAACAGCCTGTTAAATTTAAAGTAATATCTTGGTTAAACATGCCAGCAGCCAAGCTACTACCCAATATAATTACAATTACTGTTGCAAGTTGAATAATCGTAGGTTTATTTTTAAAAATAACAAAATCGATAATGATGCTAATCCACAAGTATTGCATTAATAAAATAATTGCAATTGATGCAGGTACTAACTGAACGCACTGATAATAACAAATACCCACTAATCCAGGAAAGAGTCCAACGGCACAAACCTTCCATTTTTTTGTTGATTCAGGATTTTGAGTTGTCGATGTCGCTAATGGTGTGTTAGTTGATGAAGATACTTTGGGTTTATGTACAGCTTTAACAATAAAATGAATACTCCACAACATTAGCATACCTAAAAAACACTGGATACCCGTGACTTCCCCTAATGTATAGCCCGCTTTATAAGCTGTTTTTACAATTGAAGATAGTACACCAAAGCTGCATGCGCCTAAAAAAACCAGAAAACCACCTAAAAAATTATCTTTCATATCAAAATCTCATCACACTAAAAAATAACATTGTCGAAAATTATCGACATAAAAATACAACAAAAATCTTCAAGGGCGGTTGATTTCAAACAACCCCCCTAAGATTTTTTAACAAGTTAAATTAAATAATTAAGCGATAAATAATCTTTTAAAATCGATTAATTTAAATGGATTTGCCATTATCCAGCAGAATTGCTTTTAGTATGGTCATAATTAAATGAATAATAAAAAACAATGCCTAATACAAGTGCATATGAAGCAAAAATTAACCAAATTGTTTGCCAATCTTTGTTGCCATCGTGTGTACACATGTCAACAACAATACCACTTAAAATTGAACCAAAATAAGCACCAATACCATTAACCATCGTCATAAATAACCCTTGAGCGCTGGCTCGAATATCAGAATTGACCTCTTTTTCAATAAAAATAGAGCCTGAAATATTAAAGAAGTCAAATGCGCACCCATAGACAATCATTGAAAGCATTAATAGCACAAATCCAAAAGGTGTTGGATCGCCAAATGCAAATAAACCAAATCTAAGTGTCCAAGCAATTAAGCTTATCATTATGACTTTTTTTATACCAAATTTTTTGAGAAAAAATGGGATAGTTAAGATAAAAGCGACTTCAGCCATTTGCGAAACAGATAATAAGATAGCAGGGTATTGCACAATCAAACTATCTTTAAATTCTGGAATTTTAGCAAAATCATGCAAGAAAGCGCCACCGAAAGTATTGGTAATTTGTAATATAGCGCCAAGCAACATAGCAAAAAGAAAAAATACTGCCATGACAGGTTTTTTGAATAACACAAAAGCATCTAATCCTAAATAAGAAATCCAAGATTGTTTTTGGTTTTTAGATACAGCAATATTAGGTAATGTTGCACTATAAATTACAAGTAAAACCGAGGCAGAACAAGCAATATAGAGCTGAGCATTGCTCAACTCGAATTTGCATAAGCTAATAGTCCACATTGCGACGATAAAGCCAACTGTGCCAAATACTCGTATTTTAGGAAAGACAGAAACAGTATCTAAGTTTGCTTTATCTAAGCAGTGATAACTGATTGAGTTAGATAAGGCAATAGTTGGCATAAATGCTAATGCATTGGCTAACATCACCCAAAATAAAATGGCTGAATCATTCACCGATGCGGCGTAAAAAAGCGCAATAGCACAAACAGAATGGCAAAATAGATAAAGATATTTAGCTTGCAAAAACTTATCGGCAATGATGCCAATAATAAATGGTGTAATTAATGCAGCTAAACCTTTAGTACTAAAAATCATCGATACTTCAATACCTGAAAAGTGTAAGATATTAAATAGATAAGCACCAAAAGTGGTTAGCCAACTTCCCCAAATAAAATATTGGAAAAACATCATTATTTTTAATCTATTTTGTATGTCCATTGTTTATTCCTAAAATAAAGTGAACTTTTTATAGAAAACCAATATAAAAGTATCGATTAAAAACGTTCAATCGTTTTTGTAATAAGTTGTAAAAAGGTTGCTTTAACACGTTCAGCCGTTTCAATGACTTCTTCGTGTCCTAATGGTTGATCTAAAATTCCGCAAGCCATATTGGTTAAGCACGAAATACCAATGGTTTTAATGCCTGAATGGTGCGCTATAATTGCTTCTGGTACGGTTGACATACCCACTGCATCGGCACCTAACACGCGAATCATTCTAATTTCAGCAGGTGTTTCATAAGTTGGACCTGTCCACCAAGCATAAACACCTTGTTGTAAATTAATATTAATTTCTTTGGCTACATCAAGGACTGTTGAGCGTAATTGCTTGTTATAAAGCTCACTCACATCTAAAAAGCGCACACCTAAATCAGGATTATTTGGTCCAATGAGCGGATTATTAGCCGTAAGATTGATATGATCAGTAATGAGCATTAAATCTCCCGGTTTAAAACTGGTATTGACTGCACCACATGCATTAGTGATAATTAATTTTTCAACGCCAAGCATTTTCATCACACGAACAGGGAAAGTGACTTGATCTAATGAAAATCCCTCATAATAGTGAAAGCGTCCTTTCATTGCCACGACGGTTTTGTTACCGCATTTGCCAATAACTAATTCATTGGCATGGCCTACTGCTGCTGATTTGGCAAAATGTGGAATTGTGTCATAAGGGATGTGAACAGCATCTTCAAGTGTATCGGCAAAAGGCCCTAAGCCTGAACCTAAAATAATTCCAATAGTTGGTTTTTTGTCCGTGTGTTTTTGAATATAGTTAACGGCTTGTTGAATATCAGAAGTTTGATGCATGATAGTATCCTTTCAAAAATTAAATGTTATAAAGTAAAATAGAATGAATAAACAGTTTGAACCGATTAATTAGTTCAGTTAGACAATAAACTTATAAAATAATTAAAAAAAGTAATGATGTATATTATGAAGATTTTTGCTTAATAAAGAAAGGTACGAATTGCGATATCTTAGAATGAATTAAATAATGAGTTTTTTTATTTTTATTATTCAAATTATTAAGTTAAAAATTAATTTGATCCATCAATATGGGTTAATACTAAAATCGTCATTAAGCTAGGCGATCATCGCCAGAATAGATTACCCCTTTATCGCCTCTAAAAAATCCCAATAAAGTTAAATGGCACTGTTTAGCCAAATCAACGGCCATTGAGGTTGCTGCCGAAACCGCTAACAAAAATTCCACACCACACTTGGCCGTTTTTTGCACCATTTCATAGCTGGCGCGGCTTGAAACCAATACCACACCATGTTGATAGTTAGGATTATTAGGTAATTGCATTGCTCTAAAACCAAGCAGTTTATCTAATGCGACATGCCGGCCGATATCTTCAAACCCCGCCATAAATTGGCCTTTCAAATCCAGCCACACAGCGGCATGAGTGCAACCCGTTTGTTGACCGACTTGTTGAACTTGCAATAAGCTATTTAAGCTGCCACTAAAATCAGCTAACTTAATTTGATTTATTCGTGGCAAAGTGGGGATGACTTGACAAACTTGCTCTATCTGTTCAGTGCCACAGATACCGCAACCCGTGCGTCCTGTTAAATTACGGCGTTTTTCTTTCAGTTCACTAAAGCGTCGAGATGAAAGTTCAATCTGGACTTCTATACCTTTTGGGGTATCAATAATATCAATGCCATAAATATCATTAACCGATTGAATAATATTTTCAGTTAACGAAAATCCCATTGCAAAAAAGTGCAAATCTTTGGGGGTTGCCATCATCACTACATGCGAAATACCGTTATAAATTAACGCAACAGGTTTTTCGATAGCGATCACATCAGTTTGAGTGTTTTGCAACTCACAGTTTTTAAATTTTTGTACTAGAATTGATTCAATACCGATCGCCATGATTTGTCTCTTGTTAATTGGGTTGTAATTAAAACGACTATATAAGCACAAGCTCAAATGTGAATTAACCTAATAAACATTAACGCGTGTAAGTTTCTATCAATAGATAGCATGCTTAGCGCTAAGTAACCAATATTATGGTAAAATAGTTGACCATAATCAATTCATAATTCACAAACATAAGCCTATGTCATTACACGAAATCACACTGGCCATTATGCAGTTTATTGAGCATCATCAAATTTGGGCATTGCCAATTATATTTTTATTAGCATTTGGTGAATCATTGGCAATCATCTCGCTTTTGGTTCCTGCAACTGCCATTTTATTTGGGGTAGGGGCTTTAATTGGTGGAGGAGCAATATCGTTTGTACCGGTATTAATTGTTGCCACGGCGGGCGCTGTAGTTGGCGATTTACTTTCTTATTGGCTAGGAAAACACTATCATCAACAAGTTATTGCTTCGTGGCCACTTAATAAGCACCCGAAATTAGTTTATCGTGCCGAACAATTCTTTCAAAGTTATGGAACATTTGGGGTATTTATTGGTCGTTTTTTTGGACCACTACGCGCAATTGTGCCATTAATAGCTGGCGCAATGCACATGCCAGCCACCAAATTTAATTTAGCCAATATTGCTTCTGCGCCAGTTTGGGCATTTGTATTGCTTGCACCAGGTGCGCTTGGTGTACCTTGGCTAGAAACACTCTTTGGCTAAAGCGTGCCTATGGTATAACTACGACGTCCACTTTTGCGCCCCAATGCTTCTAAATTGGTTTGCAATGGTGGAAATGGTAGCGTCAAATGATGTTTACGATAAGCTTCAAGTATCAGCTTATGTATAGTGCTTCGCAGTACCATTCGGTGTCCCATTTCAGCAGCAAAAACACGTAATTCAAATAATTGAATGCCTTCTTGGATATCTACCAAAAATACTTGTGGTTCAGGATCGTTAAGCACATATTCACATTCATCTGAGGCTTGTTGTAAAAGTTTGATAACCAGATCACTATCAGCATCGATAGTTGCGGGAATGGTTAATACAATCCGAGTGATCGAATCTGATAACGACCAGTTCACCAATTGTTCGGTAATGAAAGCTTTATTGGGCATCACAATTTCTTTACGATCCCAATCAACAATGGTAATTGCGCGGGTATTAATTTTGGTGATATTACCGGTCAAATCGCGAATTGTCACTGTATCGCCAATGCGCACCGGTTTTTCAAATAAAATGATTAAACCAGAGATAAAATTGGCAAATATTTCTTGTAAACCAAAACCTAACCCTACACCTAGTGCAGCAATTAACCATTGAATTTTAGACCAGTCGATACCAATAAACGAAAACGCAATCATACTACCTATCATTAAGGTAATATATTTTGAAACCGTCGAAATCGCATAACCTGTTCCTGGGGCTAAATCTAAATGCTGTAAAATGCCTAACTCCAATAAAGCAGGTAGATTTTTGACGAGTTGCACGGTAATTGTCATCACTAAAATTGCAATGCATACCGCACCAAGGGTGATGTATTGTTCAATTTCGGTACCATTAACAATGGCACTGGTTCCCCACAGCTTAATATTATTCATAAAAGCGAAAGCCGAATGCAGTTCAGACCACAGCAAAATCATAGTAATGAGCGCAATCATCATAATAATCGATCTAACTAAATGTAAAGATTGGGCACTAATAACATCTAAATTAATAACAGGTTCATCGACACTTTCGTTCAGTGAGTTAAGATCATCTTCTTGTGATTTTGCCCGCTGCATCCGTTCTAAACGGCGTTGCTTGGTGCGTTCAAATTCAATACGACGCTTTTGAATCCACATCCAACGGCGAATCATGTAATAAATAACTAATAGTGCAAACCAAATAATAACTGATGCTTCAAGGCGGCCTAATAACACTTGCGCAGTTGATAAATAGCCCAAACAAGCAGCAATAATGGCAAGCCAAGGAGCACTTAATAAGATAAACCACAAAATATGACTTAATAAATTATCGCCTGTTCCTTTTTTATCAATATAAAGAGGCACGCCAGCGCGATGGATGGCGTTAGTCATAAACACTAAAGCAAAACATAAAAAAATAAAAGCTGTACGACCAATTGTGGCAGCAAATTGGCGGTTGTTATACTCGTCAAAGCTCATCACTATCATCACTAATGGAATCACAAGCCAAATCGAAAGCTGATAATATTTCATTGCCGAGCGTACGCTACGTTCAGACCAACCAAAATGGCTAATAAATAGCCCATTAGGTGATGCAAAGTGCGCTGAAATAATAAACACCCATAAAATTGGCGCTGCTGCATTTACACCATAACCTAATGCATATGCAACAGGATAATCCCAATTAATTTGCAATGCATAACCAAACACCGCCCACAAAATTGGCACCGGTAACGCCATAATTAATGAAAAGATAACTACTTTTAGGGTTAAAGAATAACTATCTTGTGTCACTTTACCCACGCGGCTGGCTGATTGAGTTAAAAAGGTATTATATTTGGTGCGCATTTTAAAATGCGTAAACACAAAGAGTAACGATAAAATGATTAAAAATAGCGGTTTGGGTGCACTCAGTACCTCAGTACTGGCATTATAAAGTTGTGAAAGGGTATCGATTGAAAAAATGACATAAACCACATCTTTAGCTAAATTGATTGGATAACTCAAGGATATTGGATTAACATCCGCCACCCAAAAGAAGTACCTATGTGCGGCATCGTTCACTTCATCAATCGCATTAGTTAATTGTTTATTAGCAATTTTTAATTTGGTCAATTCTAAAATCGTGGTATCAGTACCTGAAATAAGCGTCTTAAGTAATTCGGCCTGTTCCCGAATTAAACGGCGATATTGTGTTGCTTCTTTGACGTTATTAAGCGGACTTGTTAAGGTTGGATAATCGTCTAACGCAGTTAAAATATTACTATAATTAAGTTGTTGGGCTTTGGCCTCAGCAATTTCGGCATCTAGTGCTTGTGATTTAGGCTTTTCGGGTAATCGTAATAACTGTTGACGCAATGTTTCGCCCAGAGCGGTTGAAAAGCTCAACCACTCACCTTGCTCGTCAAGCGTTGCTAGCGTATTTTGTACGTGTGAAATCTGCGTAGTGATATTGTTTTGCTCATTAACAATGCTGGTTAAATGCGTTTTTTGTAACTCCATATTTTGCCGGAGTTCATCATTTTTATCACTCAATTGTTGAACAACTTGCGAAAGATCATCCTCGCTATTAATGATGGGCGTGGTTTCTTCGGCAAAGGTTAGTGAAGAAAACAACACAGCAGCAAAGCATAAAAAACCACGAATCCACATAAAGTTATATCCTATTAGCTAATTTTTGACCTACACGTGCAACATCGCCCACTTTAAAGTGGCTTTCAAACTCAATTGCATTTGATGCAAATAACGTAATCACTGTTGACCCCAATTTAAAGCAACCCATATCTTGCCCTTTTTGTAATTTGACTTCACCTGAATATGTCCAACGTTTCATGACACCCTCGCGCGGTGGCGTAATGACACCTTCCCATGGTACTTCGATGCTACCGACAATGGTTGCTCCGACTAAAATTTGCGCCATTGGTCCAAAATCAGTTTCAAAAAGGCATATTACACGTTCATTACGTGCAAAAATATTTGGAATGCTTTCCGTTGTCGCCTTATTGACTGAAAACAGTGAACCAGGCACATAAATCATCTCACGCAAAATACCATCGCAAGGCATATGAAAGCGGTGATAATTTTTAGGTGATAAATAAGTGGTTGCATATGAACCATTTTTAAAAAACTTGATCATGTCAGGATGACAAGCAAGCAGTGATTCTAAAGAATAAAAATGCCCTTTAGCCTGTAACAGTTGGGTATCTTGAACGGTACCAAACTGACTAATAACGCCATCAGCTGGCATAACAACGACACTATCGGTAGCATCAATTGGGCGTGCATCCTCATTTAATTCACGGGCAAAAAAGTCATTAAAGGTTTTAAACGCTTTAACATCGTTAATTTTTGCTTCGCTCAAATCCACTTTATACAGTTTACAAAAGCCCATAATCATCCATGTAGTGACTTTTCCCAACTGTTTTTTTGCCAGCCATCCAAATATGATGGTTAATAGCTGTTTAGGAAGAAGATACTGAATAATTGCTTTTAACTGATTTAACATATATAACTCTCAAGTAAAGATAGAAATACGGCATTATACCAAGATTTATACATAAAGTGTAAAACGGCTAAAATGAATAATGTGTAATCGGTAATATCAAGCACCAATATTGTAAACACTTTATCATGCCTAAGAAAGTTAATGGTAAATAATTAAATATGGTATTCATTGCTAGTTATTTAAATTCTATTTAACAAAAATGATATGACACGGCTAAAGATAAAAATTAAGCTTGGGTTATACTGGATCGGATTAAGAAACACATTACCTAATTTCTAGTGAATATAGAATGGCTATTTGCCGTATCACAATCATTTGAATGGGGGCTTGTGAACCGCCTAAGTTAACAGAGTATAAAAAACACTAAATTATTGATAATAAACACCGGAATTAAAATGCATATTGACCATTTCATATAGCCAAAAAAGCTTGGCATGTTAATTTTATTTTGCGTTGCAATGTTTTTGACCATAAGGTTGGGTGCATTACCTATATAGCTAAGCGCTCCCATAAAAACCGATCCCATTGAAATAGCCAGTAAGGTTTTTTCAAGCACTGTCATTAAGGTCGTGGCATCGCCCGAAGCTAGATTAAAAAAGACTAAATAGGTTGGCGCATTATCTAAAAAGCCAGAAAGTAAACCTGATAACCAAAAGTACATGCTGTTGATTGGCTCACCTTGTGTATTGGTTACCAGTGATACGATTGGGGCTAATGCGCCATGACTACCAGCTCGTAACATGGTAAGTACCGGAACGATAGTAATAAAGATGCCTATAAATAGTTTAGCAACTTCGATGATAGGTTCCCAATTAAATTCGTTACCTGCACGAACCTGTTTAGGGGTGATTAGCATTGAAATGAGGGTAATGATAATAAACAAACTATCGCGAATTAAATTAGGTAAAGTAACATGTGTACCTAAAACTGTAAAACTAACCGATGAATGCCAAATGCCAGACATTAGCACGCAGGTAATAATTGCTATTAATAAGAAAATATTGTTTTTTCCATAAATTTTAACGTTCTTGGATTTTGAAATGGAATTCAGTTCTGATAAATTACCATATTGCAAACGAAAGTAGTGGCAATCAATAACATAATAAATTGCTAATAATAGTAATGAGCTAAGTAGAACTGGCAACAGCATATGTTTAACTGTCCACCCAAAATTAACGCCTTTTAAAAAACCAATAAATAACGGTGGGTCGCCCAGCGGGGTTAATCCTCCGCCAATATTAGCCACTAAAAAAATAAAAAAGATAATAGTGTGCATAGAACAATTTCGATTACGATTGGCTCTGATCAATGGCCGAATCATTAACATGGCAGCACCTGTGGTGCCCATGAACGACGCTAATAGCGTACCAATTGCCAGTAAAGTAACGTTGCGTTTGGGTGTACTGAGCGCATCACTCTTAATCAAAATTCCTCCCGAAACAGTAAACAGTGCCAGCAATAACAAAATAAAAGGAATATATTCGGCTACCACTGCATGAGCGGTCAGGTTGACGGTAGTTTGTAAACCAAATGCATACAAAGCAAACAGCAAAAACAAAATTGTCCAAAAAGTAATAACTTTGCCATAATGATGATGCCAAAGCCGAGGCAAAAATAGTGGCATTAATGCAATTGAAAGCAAAATTCCCACAAACGGAATACCCCAAAAGAGTGATAAATCTTGACCGTTAAAATCCATAGCAAAAAGGTCAAAAGGTATGAGGGTTAAGGTGATAAGAGGTATAAGGGCTTTCATTGTGGATTTGTTTTTGGTTTTAAAGTGGTGAGGGATTATAGCAAAGAGTTTTTAATTTATCGAATGTTGAATATGGGGATTAGGTAAAAATAGTTATATTGGGAATTTAATTGCATAATAATAACCTAAAAAAAAAACAATACCCCACCGTAACAATTTTGATTAATTTGTTAGCTGGGTTTTCGTATATTGTAGTTAAGCCGTTATAATAGCGATTATTTGATTTTGGATAAAATAGGACAACCGTGCAAACCTCATTAAAAAAGCCCCAATTACATTGCCGAAACAAACATCGAAATGGTTATGATTTTGCAAAGCTCATGAGTAGACTTCCAGAACTGTCTCAATATGTAAAGCCGAATCTATATGGTAATTTATCAATTGATTTTGCCGATCCGATGGCAGTTAAAATATTAAATAAAGCCTTGTTATTTAATGATTACCAAATAAATTATTGGGATATTCCAGATGGTTATTTATGTCCGCCCATTCCGGGTCGAGCGGATTATATTCACTATTTAGCCGATTTATTGGCACAAGATAATCAAAATAGCATTCCGATAGGTAAGCAAATTCGCGTTTTAGATATTGGCGTTGGTGCCAATGTGATTTATCCCATTATTGGTTGTGCTGAATATGGTTGGTCGTTTGTGGGAAGTGATATCAATCCAGCGGCTATCAAGGTTGCCTCTTTAATAATACAGGCCAATGCGTTACTAAAAAACACTTTGCAGTGTCGATTACAAAAAGATAATCAAGCCATTTTTAAGCATATTATTAAGCCTAACGAATTTTATGCGTTAACGATATGTAATCCACCTTTCCATGCTTCGGAACAAGATGCGCTGGCAAGTGCACAAACTAAACTGAAGAAGTTAGGTAAATTAACGCATTCAAAACCAAAAACCGTACTTAATTTTGGTGGGCAACATGCAGAGTTATGGTGCAAAGGGGGCGAGGCCGCTTTTATTGCTAATATGATTCGCGAAAGTACTGAATATAAAACCCAATGCTTGTGGTTTTCGTCATTAGTGTCGAAAAAAGAGACCTTATCATTAATCAACAAAAAGTTGAAACAAGCCAATGTCGTTCAAAGCCATATTATTTCCATGGCACAAGGGCAAAAAATTAGCCGATTTGTCGCGTGGTCTTTTTTTGATCAACATGAGCGCCAACAAATTTTGTTAAAAAATGCCCAAAAGACAGAGCAACCACAATAAATTAGTCCACTTTTTTGTTATTCAAGTGAGCAGATTTTGTTGTAAAAAGTAGCTTAAATTCATTTAGTTTATTCTAATAAAATACCGATAGCTTATTGTATTGCTTTTGGTTAAGATGGGTGGTTATTTAATAACCATTATTAACACAACCCAATCTTCAATATGCATAGGAAATACCGATATGAAAAGTAATCAAACAGCTCAACTTATTGAGCAGCTACAAGGTATTGTTGGACATAAATATACTTTAACAAACCCTAACCGTACGTTACCTTATCGTCAAGGTATTCGTTTTGGTGAGGGTGATGCATTGGCCGTTGTCTTACCCGGGACGTTAGTTGAGCAGTGGCAGGTATTAAAAGCGTGTGTTGAAGCGGACGTGATTGTTATCACACAATCAGCCAATACGGGCTTAACAGGGGGATCGACACCCGATGGTAATGATTATGATCGTCCCATTGTGATTGTCAGTACTCGTCGATTAGATGGGATTAAAGTGATTGAAAATGGTGAGCAGGTTGTTTGTTTGCCGGGTAGCACATTATTTAGGTTAGAAAAAGAGTTAAAAAAATATCATCGTGGACCGCATTCGGTCATTGGTTCATCTTGCATTGGCGCTTCTGTGATGGGCGGTGTATGTAATAATTCTGGTGGAGCACTTATTCAGCGTGGGCCAGCGTATACACAAATGGCAGTGTTTGCGCAATTAGACCAGCAAGGGCAGTTGCGCTTAGTGAATCATTTAGGGATTGAACTGGGGGATGATCCAGAAACGATTTTACAGAACTTGCAAAATCATACCTATACCGATAAGGATATTAAACGTGATGCTGGTTTAGGGCATGATCATCATTATTGTGATCATGTTCGTGAAATTGATGCTGATACACCTGCACGATTTAATGCTGATCCCGCCCGTCATTATGAAGCATCAGGTAGTGCAGGGCGCTTGATGGTTTTTGCGGTGCGTCTTGATACTTTTCCACTTGAGCAAAAATCGGCAGTCTTTTATATCGGTACCAATGATATTAATGAACTAAATGGTATTCGTCGCCATATTTTAGGGCAGTTTAAAACGTTGCCTGTGTCGGGTGAATATATACATCGTGTGGCGTTTGATATTGCTGCGGTTTATGGAAAACCGACCTTTCTAGCTATTAAGAAGTTAGGTACCGATATGATGCCGCGCATGTTTGTTTTTAAAAATTGGGTTGATCGTGTTACGGCAAAAATCCCATTTTTCCCCAAAAACTTTTCGGATCGGTTTTCTATCTTCGCCTGCAAATTTTTACCTAATCATTTACCAAAGTCATTGCGTGATTATCGTGATCGTTATGAACATCATCTTATTTTAAAGATGGCAGATGATGGGATTGCTGAAGCTGAAGCTTTTTTGAAAGACTATTTTCAAAATAAAAATGGTAATTATTTTTTGTGCAATGAAAAAGAGGCCGAAGCGGCAATGTTACACCGTTTTGCAGCAGCGGGGGCTGCAACGTCTTACCGAAATGTACATAGAAAAACAGTAGAAAACATTGTTGCATTAGATATTGCACTAAGGCGTAATGATACCGATTGGTTTGAAACACTGCCAGAAAGCATCGATCAAAACTTTATTTACAAAATGTATTATGGGCATTTTTTCTGTTATGTGTTCCATCAAGATTATATTGCTAAAAAAGGGGTAGATTGCGATAAAGTTAAGGAGGAGATTTTAGCATTACTTGATCAGCGTGGTGCGCAATATCCAGCCGAGCACAATGTGGGGCATTTGTATCATGCCAATGAGGATTTGAAAAAATTCTATCAAGAGCTTGATCCTACAAACAGTCTTAATCCGGGTATAGGTAAAACGTCCAAAAAGAAAAATTGGGCTTAATACATGGTTGAGTTATGTTAAATTGTAGACACCGTCAAGTATTGAAATTTAACCGCCAAAAAATACTATCTGATGGTGTTTTATTGAACAACTCCTGTGAATCTTTTTTAGACGGATAACAACGCGATACAACAGCTATCGCGTTATTCAGATCATAGTAATTTTTTTAATTGATATAACATCTCTAATGCTTGTTTTGGCGTTAAAGCATCGGGATCGATCTGTTTTAACGCTTCTTCTACTTCTGACGGTTCGGGCTCGTCGATTAAAGAAAGTTGCGATTTATCGACACCACTGTTAGCAGATTGTTTTGAGATAATTTCAAGCTCTTTCAATTTTTGTTTAGCCCGTTTTAATACTGCCTTAGGCACACCTGCAAGCCCTGCCACAGCAATCCCAAAACTTTTACTTGCAGCGCCTTCAGAAACCTCATGAATAAAAGCAACGTTGTTATCGTGTTCAATGGCATCGAAGTGGACGTTATAAACGCCTTGCATATGTTCTGGTAACTGGGTTAATTCAAAATAATGGGTTGCAAAAAGCGTCATTGATTTGATTTGATTGGCTAAATTCTCAGCACAGGCCCAAGCTAAAGAAAGCCCATCATACGTTGAGGTACCCCGACCGATTTCATCCATTAAAACAAGACTTTGTTCTGTAGCATTATGCATAATGTTGGCCGTTTCGGTCATTTCGACCATAAAGGTAGAACGACCTGATGCCAAATCATCAGAGGCGCCAATTCGGGTAAAAATGCGATCAACAGGTCCAATGATTGCTTTAGAAGCAGGGACAAAACTACCAATATAAGACAATAGTACAATTAAGGCCGCTTGGCGCATATAGGTACTTTTACCGCCCATATTGGGGCCAGTAATAATTAACATTCGCCTATTTGGCAATAGTGATAATGAGTTTGCAATAAATGGTGTTTGTAAAACTTGCTCAATTACCACATGTCGTCCATCTTTAATTTCTATACCGGCATTGGTCGATAGTGTCGGTTTTTGGTAGTTAAGGGTTAATGCCCGTTCTGCTAGATTGGTAAGCACATCAAGTTCGGCAATAGCCTCAGCGCTAATTTGCATATCGGCTAGATCTGGCATTAACAGATCAAATAGCTGTTCGTAAAGTTGCTTTTCAAGTGCTAAGGCTCGCCCTTTAGAGGTGAGCACTTTATCTTCGTACTCTTTAAGTTCAGGGATAATGTATCGTTCTACATTTTTCAGCGTTTGACGGCGAGTATAATGAATTGGCGCTAAATGGCTTTGTCCGCGGCTTATTTGAATATAGTAACCATGCACTGCATTAAATCCGACTTTTAACGTATCAATGCCAAGTGTTTCACGCTCTCGAATTTCAAGCTGTTCTAAGTAATTGGTTGCCCCATCAGCTAAACTTCGCAATTCGTCTAGTTCTGCATTATACCCGCTGGCAATCACGCCACCATCACGAATAATCACGGGGGGCGCTTCGACAATGGCGCGCGTTAATAGATCGGCGATGCTTTCAAATTGATTTATCTTGGCACGCAAACCAATTAAAGCGGGTGAAGTTAAGCAAGTCAATAGTTTTTGTAATTGCGGTAGCAGATTATAAGCATCACGCAAACGGGCAAAATCACGAGGCCGAGCGGTACGCAGTGCCAGCCTTGCTAAAATACGTTCTAAATCACCAATTTGCTTTAATAGCGGATTAACATCATCAATATAATTTTGTAATTCACTAATCGCCTGTTGGCGATTTTGTAATATTGTCAGATTACGGATTGGTGAGTGCAACCAACGTTTAAGCATTCGGCTGCCCATTGGCGTTTGGGTTTGATCAAGTATGTCAGCAACGGTATTTTGTGTTCCACCCGTTAGGTTTTCGGTAATTTCCAGATTACGGCGAGTTGCAGCATCTAGCACAACAAAGTCATTTGTCGATTGCTTAATAATGGAACGTATATGGGGCAGAGCAGTGCGCTGGGTATCTTTAACATATTGCAATAAGCAACCAGCTGCACAAAGTGCATAATTGCACGCCTCTACACCAAATCCAACTAAATCATTGGTGCCAAATTGCAAATTAAGCTGTTGTTTTGCCGTTTCAAGATCAAAGTCCCACTGTGGACGACGGCGCAGACCATGGCGATTTTCAATTAATGGCATGGATTGAAATTCTTCGGGATATAGCAATTCAACAGGGCTTGTACGTTGCAGTTCGGCTTGCATTGCTTCGAAGTTGTCACATTCAAAAACATAAAAACGACCAGAACTAATATCAAGTGTGGCGTAACCATAATGGTTTTTATGTTGCCAGATTGAAGCAAGTAAATTATCTTTGCGATCTTCTAGTAATAATTCGTCACTGACTGTGCCCGGAGTAACAATACGAACGACTTTTCGTTCAACTGGTCCTTTGGTTGTTGCTGGATCGCCTATTTGTTCACAAATAGCCACCGATTCACCTAGCGAGATTAACTTGGCTAAATAACTTTCAACCGCATGGTACGGCACACCCGCCATAGGAATCGGTTCACCATTAGACGAGCCACGCTTTGTGAGCGAAATATCTAAAAGCTGCGAGGCGCGCTTGGCATCATCATAAAACATCTCATAAAAATCACCCATGCGATAAAAAAGCAAAATATCAGGGTTTTCGGCTTTTAATCTTAAATACTGCCGCATCATTGGGGTATGGTCGGTTAAATTGTCTTCATTTATCATGGCATTATTTGGTTTTTTATCTTTCAACGTAATAAGTCAAATTCACAAGTCTTACAAAGTATCATTAAAACGCATAAAATTGCACTGATTCCTCATTTTTAGGGTCATTAAAAGTTTGATAAATGTAAGCTGTATGATGTAATCATTCATATAATAATTTTATTATAACTGATTATTAGTCTATTACAGAGGGTTATTTGGTGCTTAATGTAAAATGGATCTATTTGTGTTTTAAAGTATTGGGTTTATTATTTTAAATTATAGACTCGTTTATACGGTTTTATTATTCGACAATTTGAATGTAAAAAGTTTTTTATCTTTATCTAGCAGCGTAATTTTTTACGTCAATTTTGTATTTTAATAAAATGGGGTATTTAGCATTTAATTCTTTTTTTACGATTAGTTTAGATTCTTATATTATAATATTTAGCCATCTCAATATTATGTTGTATCTTTCTTGTTGATGTATTTTATAAAAATGTAATCAAAGAAATTTGTTATGCTCGCAAAAGAATTAGACAACACAGCCCTTGGCTCAAAAGTAAGGGAATAAATTGTGACTGAATCTTTAAAGGTCACACTATTGAACGTGATTGAGTTAGTGCAGCTTTTTTTTAAAATCTTAATTTTAAAAAACTTTCAAATTAATAAAATGGGCAAAAGTAAACAATGGATCGTTATTATCAATTTTATTCAGTAAATTATCGGAAATATTCCGCTTTTTTTCTAATCTATTGGTCAATGATCGTAGTACAAGCAATTTTTTTATTTGTTTGTGTAGCCCTACAAACAATTCGTCCCTTCATGCTTTTCCTTTATTTTTACCTTTCTTATTTGTAATCTTGATTGGTATAATGTATCAAGCTACAGTAGAAAATTTTTAGATGAACATCTGGAAATATTTTATGGTAAAGAAAAAATAACGATTGCATCATCTAAATTGGGGGGAAAAGAATTTTTGTTTTCTCAAATAAAATTTTTTACTATTTATCGAAACAAAAGTGCTTTAGATTCTATTAGTTTTGCTTTAGATATTCAAGAGGTTGAGGGTGGAACAATAAATAAAATACGTTATATTAATCACAAATTTTTTTATTATGATGACGAGAAAAAGCAAAGTTATGATATTGCAAATAGCTTTATAATTAAAATAAGAAATGGTATTTTATTATGGCAATATGAGTTAATTAAAGATAAATATCATTCTAATCCTTCAAAAAGAATATATCGTTTGGTACAAGTTTATAAACGTAACTAATCAGATCACATTAAAAAACATGTAGGAAAACACCAAGTTGTTTTCACTTCGTGATTAAAATAATCCTCTAAAAGCTCATAAGGCGTTTTACTGGAAATCGCTGAGGCTTTTGTTTTTTCTCTTTTTTAAATCACTACATATTTGCTGATTATGCCGCATTTCCGTTAACGTACCTATCCCATCATTTAGCAGGACAACCCAACAAATATCCTCCAATGATTGATATTGCATTTATTCAAAAGTTGAAGAACAATAGCAAAGCACCCTACACTCGTTGGGAGGTATCGCTTAGGTTTAACTATAAATCGGATGATAGAAAAAGGTGACAAATAAGGTTAGTACTTTGCACGAGAAAATTTGCCAATAACTAACACCTACCCAAAACACGCAAAAGCACCCGATAACAAATTGATTTTACTCAAACACGCCAAATAAAAAGTTCAATAAAATCAACATGATGATTAAATGGTTTTTGTAAGAAAAACACGCCAATTTTTATAACACTCAAAGATTAATATAGGCATTAATCCTTCGTCGGAATGTGCCGATAACAGAGAGAGATTAGCACGCCAAACAGGGATGTTTAGCGTGGCTATGTTTATCAGGAAAGTTTTTTTAATTTTTTCAAGGCTTTTCAGCACCCCCCAAAATGAAACACTTTTATAACAACCGCTTAATAATTCTATCCACTTTTATTCGACTAAGCCGTTTTATTAATTTATGGACTTGGCTAGGATAAAATTGGCTCGCTTGGATTTGTTGAAAGTGCGTAACCAACGTGGTTTTTTGGCGAATAGTGTTAAGCTCTTGGCTAAATTTATTGCTTAATTCTTGTTTGGGATCGTGTATTAATATGCCGTTTTCCAGATCTAGCCGCCATGCTCGTGGGTTTAGGTTATTGCCAGTTATAAGCACCCATTTCTTATCTACCCAGATACCTTTTAGGTGATAGGTTTGGTTTTTATCTTTCCATAGGCGTATGATGAGTTGTTCCTTATCAATAAAAGGTTGAAGGCGCTCAATAAAGCTTCTTAAGTTGATTTCGTATAAGTACGGTAATCCACCCGATATATTAAAAGGTTTATCTGGTGGAATATAGAAGTCGTTGGCTTCTTTGTCGCCAATAATCAGTTCGACTTGTCGGCCTTTACGTAGCAGGCGAATGATGTCGCGTACTAAAATGCTTGGCAAATTAAAGTAAGGCGTACAAAAGGTGATTTTTTGCTCGGTTACATTAATGAGATGATGGATAATTTTATTTAATGCGTTATTGCGTCCAAGCCCCATAATTGGCGCAACTGACAAGGTTTGGTTATCAGTATTGGCATTGTATTGATAGCTAGCATCCATTAAATGCTGGCGTAGGGTTTTAATTTCTGATTTGATTTGTTTGCGGGTTTTGTGCGTACCCGTATTAAGCAGTTGCAGCGCTTGATAAGGCAAAAAGTGGTCGTGAATAAACTGTACCATGCTGTCCGCTAATAATGGATTAGTAATAAAGTGGTAACGGTCATAACGATATTTTTCACGTTTGTGCAAGTAGACATTGTTAATGCTAGCACCGCTGTAAATGACAGTGTCGTCAATGATAAATCCTTTTAGATGCAGTACACCAAGTATTTCGCGTCGATTAACTGGCACGCCATAAATGGGAATGTCGATATCAGGGTGTTGCTGTTTTAATTGGTAATAATAATTAGCGTTGGTATGGGCTTTGTCTTCGCCTATTCGTCCTCTTTGCGCACGATGCCAGTCAACAAATATTTTGATATCTAAATTTGGGCGCTGTTGTTTTATTTGATACAGTTCGTTAAGAATTTCTTGCCCCGCTTCATCTTGCTCTAGGTAGAGCGCGACAATATAAATACGGTGCTGAGCTTTTTTTATACTTTCGATTAAAGCAAGTCGGTACGCTTTCGGATTAGCACATATGTGGTATTGCTTAGCATCTTGTTGAATTTTTGCTAATTCATCAAGGTACTT
The DNA here is from genome assembly GCF_057063585.1 of Gilliamella sp. X-60. NCBI lineage: Bacteria > Pseudomonadati > Pseudomonadota > Gammaproteobacteria > Orbales > Orbaceae > Gilliamella > Gilliamella sp. X-60. The sequence goes on from NZ_JBXSQJ010000008.1 coordinate 57,545, forward strand.
TTGGTGATTGTATTTTATAAATGGTATTCGCATGATTTATTTATCATTATAACTGGCTAGCTACGTGACGATTTAGTTTATCTATGTAACCCGAATAAGGCCAGCAAAATAATACTCCTTTTAAATTATGTGCATTTTTGGCTAAGTTGCTTTCGATTAAGTGGCTTTTTATTAGGCCTTTAGCAACGTGTTTATGCTCTTAATGCTTTATTACTGGATGATGATAAATGGTTTAAGATTGTTCATCAACCCATGTTTGAATTATTTTGTATGTTAATGCTAGTACTACAGGTCCAATAAATAGTCCCATTATGCCAAAGCCAAGTAGTCCCCCAATCACCCCAAATAATATGAGTAAAAATGGTAAATTGGCGCCTTTTTTTATTAAGTAAGCTCGCATTACACTATCTAAAGTGGTCAAGATAATTGCCACAACAATTAATACGATGCCCGCAACGGTGTTGCCCGCCCAAAATTGCCAAAGGATGCACCCAAGCATAACAACTACTGGACCAATTTGTGCCACACAGCAAATAAATAAGATTAGCGTTAGTACGCCCGATAACGGCATGCCAGTTAATATAAAACTTAATCCGCCAATCAAGGCTAAAGTGATGGCGGTAACCACAACGCCAAGTGCCACTGCACGTATGGATTGCCCTGCTAGAGTGACGGTGGTTTCGCCATATTGTTTTGATAGCCTATTGGCTAATAAATAGACGTATTTGGTGATGTTTTCACCTTTTAAAAAGAGCAATAGGCTAAAAATAATCATCACACCAGCATGAAAGATGAATATGCCAATATTGGTGGCTTGTTCAAGTAACCAGCCTATCATAGTGCCAACATAAGGCTGTATAGCTGTCACTAAATCGGTACCATCAGTTTGAATCAGGTTTAACCATTTTTGGTGTAGCTCGGAACCAAAGGCCGGTATGCTTTCAAGCCAGTCAAGGGTAGGTAGTTTTTGATGGGATAATGTTTTGGCCCATTCAATAAGATGGTGGCCATTTTGCGCTACCGAGCTAATAATTAATATAAAAGGTATGATGCAAACAAACGATAATATTAACGCCATTACTAAGAGTGATAACCAGCGTTTGTTAAATAGTTTTTGTTGAATTTTTATCATTAATGGCCAAGTAGCGATGACCACCATCACCGCCCAGAAGAATCCGAATAAGAAAACTTCAATAACACGATAGGTAATAATGATTAGCAAGCCAATAATTAATAGGTTTAAAATCAGTTTGAGTAGATCGGTAGTGTTTTTTTCTGCTGGCATTTTTGTACCATATTTATTAATCTAGATTGCGTTATTATACGCATTATCATTCAAAATTAATATGATGGTGTTTATGATTAATTATTTAATGGAGATTTGAAATGAAAAAATTACTTTTATTGACATTATTAGGTGTGGCATTAACCGCATGTGCAAATTCCCCAAAAGTGAAGCCTGTTGCACAAAATGCTAATGATACAGCACCATTCCCCGCAGCTCAAGTTGGCTTTACGCGTTATGCTATCCATTTGCCTGCTATTGCTAATGAAAACGATACAAAAGTCGAAGTGATTATTGGTAAAGATATGAACGTTGATTGTAATTTTCATAATTTAGGTGGTGTAGTTAAGCAAGAAGAGCTTAAAGGTTGGGGGTATTCTTATTATGTTGTAGAAAAAACGGTTGGTAATATTTCAACCTTAATGGCTTGCCCTGAAGGTACTAATAAAAATCAATTTGTGACAATTAACCATAACTTAGGTTTATTTAATTATAACAGCAGTGTACCGTTAGTTTTTTATGTGCCAAATGATTTGCAAGTTAAATACCGCGTTTGGCAACCAAATGCTAAAATTATGCAAGCTAGCGCCGAATAATCTCGTTAATTATTATTAATTGGCTATTACTTACTCCTTGAGTGGTTAAAATATAACCGCTCAATACCTAAATTTCTAATATTTGATTTTTTAAGTGGACATCTTTTAAAAAAAAGGTATTTTATCCCTCGTAATGCAAGGTTAGCTCTACTCGTTCATTTATTTTATTAATGACTTGTGATTGCCTGATTACCTCGGTTTCGCTAGGCGATTATGATATTGGTTATTTATATCATTGTTATCATCGTCGATGGCAAAATTTGGGGGTCCGTTGTGTCTTTGCAATGGGCTTGTGTCTGACATGTAATATCCCTACAACTAGAGGAGAAGTGGTGAGCATGTTTACTCAACGTAAAACAATTCTTTCAATCGTGGCTGGTGTTTCACTAGCGTTATCTCAATCTGTTATTGCTAAAGATCGCGTCGTGCATTTTTACAATTGGGCTGGGCAAATCGGTTCTAATACTATTTCGGATTTTGAAAAGGCGACTGGCATCAAGCTTGTTTATGATGTGTATGATTCAAACGAAATCCTTGAAGGTAAATTAATGGCGGGCCATTCTGGTTTTGATGTGGTTTCTCCTTCTGATAGCTTTTTAGCTAAACAAATTAAATCAGATGTTTATTTACCATTAGATAAAAGGAAGTTACCGAATTGGAAAAATCTTGATCCAAATTTAATGAAGTTAATGGCAACCCATGATCCCGACAATAAATATGCCATCCCTTATGTGTGGATGACAACAGGTATCGGTTATAACATTGATAAAGTTAAAGAACGTTTGGGCGAAGACGCGCCAGTTGATAGTTGGGATTTAGTCTTTAAGCCTGAAAATATGGAAAAACTCAAAGATTGTGGTGTGGCATTTTTAGATGCGCCAACCGAAATTTTTGCGAGTGCACTTCGATATTTAGGTAAAGATCCAAACAGTACTGACGCTAAAGATTATACTGGTGCTGCTTATGAGTTGTTAGAAAAGGTGAGACCAAATATTCGTTACTTCCATTCTTCACAATATATTACCGATTTAGCAAATGGCGATATTTGTGTGATTTTAGGTTGGTCTGGCGATATTTTACAATCACGAGATAGAGCAAACGAAGCGAAAAATGGTGTGCATATTGGTTATCAAATCCCAAAAGAAGGCGCATTAGTCTTTTTTGATACCTTTGCGATTCCAAAAGATTCAGACAACCCTGGCGAAGCTCACGAGTTTTTAAATTTCGTGATGAAACCTGAAATTGCCGCTCAAGTCACTAACGACGTGAACTTTGCTAGCGCTAATAAAGAAGCAAATGACAAATTTGTAAAACCAGAAGTGAAAAACGATCCAGCGGTTTATCCAAAACCAGAAGTGATGGAAAAATTATTCACTTTGCAAGTTAAAGATCCTAAACTTGAACGTGTAATTACCCGCACATGGACAAAACTCAAAACGGGTAAATAATCGATATTTTGTATATCGCATTAAAATGATAATTCTAGACGGATGGGCTATTGAGTCTTTCCGTCTCGTTTTTTTTGGCTTGTTGTTATGAGGAAAATAGAGTGAACAATAAAACAACAAATCAGGTACAGCCTAAAAAAAAGATGGTAACTCCGTTATTGGAGATTAAAAACTTAACCAAAGTTTTTAATGATGATTATTATGCCGTTGATGATGTCAATTTGACTATCTATACTGGTGAAATTTTTGCCTTATTAGGGGCATCGGGTAGTGGTAAATCTACGTTATTACGAATGCTCGCGGGTTTTGAACAGCCTACGTCGGGGCAAATCATTCTTGATGGTAAAGACTTATCGCAAGTCCCACCTTATGATCGTCCCATTAATATGATGTTCCAATCGTATGCTCTGTTTCCTCATATGTCGGTTGAGCAAAATATAGCCTTTGGTTTGAAGCAAGATAAATTAAATCATAATGAAATTAAACAACGCGTTGAAGAAATGCTAGCACTTGTGCATATGGAACAATTTGGCAAACGTAAACCACACCAGCTATCAGGTGGTCAGCGCCAACGTGTGGCTTTAGCCAGAAGTTTAGCCAAACGTCCAAAATTATTGTTACTTGATGAGCCTATGGGGGCGCTTGATAAACAACTTCGTGATCGAATGCAACTTGAAGTGGTGAGCATTTTAGAAAAAGTGGGCGCAACGTGTGTGATGGTGACTCATGATCAAGAAGAGGCCATGACCATGGCGGGGCGCATTGCGATTATGAATAAAGGTCAATTTGTACAAATTGGTGAACCTGAGGAAATTTATGAACATCCAAATAGCCGTTATAGTGCCGAATTTATTGGTTCGGTAAATGTTTTTGACGGTATTTTGCAAGAGACACAAGAAGATGGTTTAATCATTAACTGTCCTATGATTAAGCGACCATTAAAAGTTGATTATGATTCGCCAGCAGTTGAAGGTGTACCGACTCAAGTCGCGCTGCGTCCAGAAAAAATTAAATTATGTGATGAAATCCCTGAAGATGCTTATAACGTTGCAACTGGTGAAATTGTCGAAATCGCTTATCTTGGAGATCTGTCGATTTATCACGTTAAATTACCAAGTGGGCAAATTATTATTGCGCAGCTACAAAATGAACATCGCTATCGCAAAGGCATGCCAACTTGGGGTGACATAGTTAACTTAAGTTGGGAAGTAGATAGTTGTGTTGTGCTTACTGAATAAACAAAAGAGGATATCATAATGCGATCCATTGTATTCGGATTGTTGTTAAATGCATTTGTGTTGCTCAATGTTTATTGGCGTTTTGCAACAACAGGGGCATTTGATAATTTATTTTTAGATGCGTTATTTACCGCAATGACATTGAGTTTTTTATTGTCATGCTTGGGGTTATATTTAGTAAATTATAAACCATCTAGGTTTGCTTATCGGCTGATTATTGCTGGTAGTATATTATTTGTTCCTGCGGGGCTTGTGGCAATCTATTTTGCTTATAAAAAAATGCAACAACAGCGCTCAGAAGCCGATCTAATGACTCTTTATGGGCGGTTAATTGTTATTGCCATTCCTTATTTATGGATGCTTTTGCTCTTTTTATTGCCATTTTTAATTGTATTTAGAATTAGTTTTTCTGAAAAAATCTTTTCGATTCCGCCTTATACTGATTTGTTTAGTTTCGATGATGGGTTGCTAAATATTGCTTTGAACTTTGGTTATTATATTAACTTAGTTACTGATAATATTTATATTGAGTCTTATTTAGAATCATTAAAAATTGCGGCTATTTCAACCATATTATGTATTTTAATTGGTTATCCATTAGCATGGGCAATTTCAAAATGTAAACAATCTACACGTAATATTCTATTATTGTTGATTATTTTGCCGTCTTGGACGTCATTTTTAATTCGAGTTTATGCGTGGATCGGTATTTTAAATCAAGAAGGCTTGTTAAATCACTTTTTAATGTGGTTAGGGGTTATTGATCAGCCGCTGGTGATTATAAAGACTTATTTGGCAGTTTATATTGGTATTGTGTATTCTTATTTACCGTTTGTTGTGTTACCTATTTATACTTCATTAAGTAAAGTGGATTCGACATTAATTGAAGCCGCATTAGATTTAGGTTGTAAGCCAATAAGGACTTTTTTCAAAATTATTGTGCCACTTACCAAAAATGGCATTATTGCAGGCGGTATGCTGGTGTTTATTCCGGCCGTTGGTGAATATGTGATACCTGAATTATTAGGACCATCTCAAAGTATCATGATTGGTACGCAAATTTGGACTATATTCTCTCGGGATACTGATTGGCCAGCAGCATCTGCTGTTGCGACAGTTATGTTGTTGATTTTAATAGTGCCAATTTACTATTTCAATAAGTTTCAAAGCCGACAAATGGAGGGTAAATAGATGAATGATTTACCTGTTATTTTGCGATCTTCTGTGATTGTATTTATCTCATTGCTATTGGGTTCGTTAGTACTATCGATACTGATTAGTTCGGCTGGGTTAAATCTGCTTACCGATATGAGCTTATATGTTAACTGTTTGATCTTTAGTTTTATTGTGACAGTGATTGTGACATTATCGCTCATTTTTCGATGCCTTAAAGGACTTATTTTATTGGTGGTATTTTCTTTTTTATATATCCCAATGATTATTTTAATTGTTTATTCATTTAATAGTTCTCGCTTAGTTACGGTGTGGGCTGAATTTTCAACTAAATGGTACTTTGAGCTAATGCATAATGAAGAGCTATTTAAAGCTGTTGGCCTGAGTTTAGCAATTGCCGCATGTGCAGCAACTTTTGCAACAATTTTAGGTACGCTTGCTTCTTATGCTGTTGTTCGCTTTAAACGATTTAAAGGGGCAAATCTGTTTTCATTTATGACAACAGCACCGCTTGTTATGCCTGATATTATTACAGGATTGGCATTATTGCTTTTATTTGTCGGTATGGGACAAATTCTTGGGTGGCCAAAAGACCGTGGCGCAATTACTATTTGGATGGCGCATACGACCTTTTGCATGGCTTATGTGACAGTGGTGATTAGTGCAAGGCTCCGTGAACTTGATAAATCAATTGAAGAAGCCGCTTTAGATTTAGGTGCTAATCCATTGAAAGTGTTCTTTATTATTACATTGCCAATGATTGCACCGGCATTAGTTTCTGGTTGGTTATTAGCCTTTACTTTGTCTCTTGATGATGTGGTGATTGCTAATTTCGTAACAGGGCCGGGAGCAATGACATTACCGAAGTTGATCTTTTCAAAAGTGAAATTAGGCGTCGATCCGCAAGTTAATGCGCTTGCAACTATTATTTTATTGATAGTTGGTATTATCGGGTTTATTTCATGGTTATGGATGCGTCAAGCTGAACGACGTCGAATAAATGAAACTCGTATGCATTAATATACACCGCACTTTATATTATTGCCGCGTTTTGCGGCAATATTTCGTTTTAAAATCTCCGTGTTTTTTTTATCATTTTGTATTATAGTGTGACTTGTCAATCTTTTTGGCAAAATTCTCAGGGCGGGGTGTAAGTCCCCACCGGTGGTATAGCCCACGAGCGCTTAATTTGTTTTGTTAACTGTGGTGATTTTTTTATTGTTCAGTTAATTTTGACGGGTTAAGGTCAAGCAGATTTGGTGAAATTCCAAAGCCGACAGTTAAAGTCTGGATAAAAGAGAGTTGCTTATCTTTCCAATATTTGCTGAAAGGCAAAACCATGCTAGTCGAGCACTGCCCTGATTCTGGTATTTTATTTATTTGTACTTAATTAATTTAATGACTAAATAGATTATCGTTAAATGGTTGAACGGTTATTTAGAGTTGATTAAGTAAATAATGAAATGAGCAAGTGAAAATATATAGGTATTTACCATGAATCAGTTTAATTTAAATGAGTTTGGAACCCCCATCGAACGTGTCAAAAAAGCGATCGCATCAATTCAAGCCGGTCAAGGTGTGCTGGTTTTAGACGATGAAGATCGTGAAAACGAAGGCGATATTATTTGGGCTGCCGAGTCTATTACTAGCCAGCAAATGGCGCTGACGATTCGTTACGGGAGTGGCATTGTTTGTTTATGTTTGCCACAAAAACGTTGTGATGAGTTACATTTGCCAATGATGGTGGCAAATAATACCAGCAAAAACAATACAGCATTTACTATTTCGATTGAAGCTGCTAATGGAGTTACAACTGGTGTATCAGCTGCTGATCGCGTTACAACTATTAAGGCTGCGGTGAATGACAATGCTAAGCCGAGCGATCTTAATCATCCGGGGCATGTGTTTCCTTTAGTTGCTAAAGAAGGTGGTGTATTAGTTCGTCGAGGTCATACTGAAGCGTCGATTGATTTAGTAAAATTAGCTGGTTTAAAACCTGCAGCAGTACTATGTGAGTTAACCAATGATGATGGCACTATGGCAAGAGCACCAGAAGTGGTTAAGTTTGCTACACAATATCATATGCCCGTTGTGACCATTGAAGATATTGTTGAGTATCGTAAATCGTTAGCAGTGTAGTAATAAAAAAGTGACTTTAAATAATTGTTTAAAATCATAGTAATATTAAAATATTGTTTGCTATTTATGTCATTTTCCGCCGAAAGTATCGGCGGATAGGAGTTGAAATCAACCAAGTACTTTTAATGCACAGGCTTTTGTTATTTTGACGCCGTTCTCTAATGCTGAAGTGTCGAACTTCATTTCTGGATGATGTAATCCTGGGGTTAAATCAGCACCTAATCCCCAAAAGCCAGCTTTGACATCGCGTTGACATGGATAGTTGAAAAAATCTTCTCCACCTGGAGTAAAGATTGGATCTTTTAAACCCGCTTTTCCAAGTACATCAACAATTGCTTCGGCAATAATTTGGGTGACATCGTTATCAATTTCAGCAGCTGGGATCTCTTTAGTGACATTAATATCCACTTTCGCACCGATAGATTCGGCACTGAGTTTTATTGCATTTAGAGTTTTGGCTTTGAGTTCATTCATAGCTGGGTTTGTTGAGGTTCTTAGATCCCAACATACATACGCTTCAGATGGAATGGCATTAGTTACACCTGCATCACAAATGCAACGTGTTGCTTTGACGCTATAAGTTAAACTTGGTGCAAGGTGAATGGTGTTAACCGCCTGAATGGCAAGTGCAGCTGCATCAAGCGCATTAATGCCTAAATGTGGGCGAGCACCATGCGCAGGTATTCCATGAATATTGGCTTCAACGGTAGTGGATGCCGAATAGTACATTGCTGCTGAGGCAAAGCCTTTAGGACATTCATCTTTAGGGCGTAAATGTAAGCCGATAATCATGTCAACATCGTCAATAACGCCACCTTCAATCATGGCTAAAGCGCCTGAACCAAGCTCTTCAGCTGGTTGGAAGATCAGTTTTAATCGTCCTTTTTTGATGTTGTTTTCTTTTATTAGTTCTTGTGCCGCAGTTAATAATATTGATGAGTGGCCGTCATGACCACATGTGTGCCTTGCACAATGCTTACCATCAATGATATGACCCAATGCATCCATATCAGCCCGTAAAGCAAGTACTGGACCTAGTTTTCCGCTATCATATTGGGCAACAATCCCAGTTGTATTATTGATATTACGGCTTACCTTATAACCGACTTGTTCAAGCTGCTGTGCAATATATGCCGATGTTTTGTGTTCTTCAAATCCCAATTCAGGAATTTGATGTAAATATTGATAATGTTCTAATACATTAGACATTGAGATCTCCTTGATCAAGCAATAAATCGCATAATAATCATTGCAATAAGTGCATTAAAAATACTGGTTAACATAAGCAACGGCCAGTATTTTTTAGGTACATCGGCAACGCCTAATAATCGCCCCATATATTGCAATTGTGAGCCCATCAAGAAAATAGCAGGAGTAAGAATGGTTATTGCTGTTGTATTGAGTGTGCCGCTAGTAAATAAGTTAACGGCAACACCAGTCCCCGCTGATGCTGATAACCATGCGGTCAATAGTACGGTAATGGCTTCGCCAGGTAAGCCAAAAATTTCCATAACTGGTGCGCAATAAGTTCCAATTAATTGCATTATACCTAAACGTTTTAAAATTTCGGTGATAACAAATGCCATTAAGATGTTTGGCATTAAATTGTTAATGGCGATATTGAATCCTTTTCGTGCACCAATAACAAAAATATCTAAAGGATTATTTGTTTGTTTTTGTGAATTACTCATTGATAAAATCCTTTTTATAAATTGAATTTAATACCAAGCGGACCAGTATGGCGCCAACAAATTTAAGCACTAACATAATAACAAGAGGAATAAAAATTGCCACAGTCATTGAGGCAAATAATGCTGAACCAATCGAAAAGTAGTTATTGATTAAACCTGCACCAGAATATTGCCAAGCACTAATAATGATCAAATCTTTTTTGGTAATTTTCTTTTCGTCATATAACTCTTTGGTTAATACCGCACCTGCATCAGTGCTTTGTAGATCGGTAATTAGTGCAAGTCCTGTTTTGCCTGGAACGCCTAAAATTGGTTTTAATAATGGCGTTAACAATTTGTGTGCTGCACGGATTGTGCCGTAATGGGTAAAGATCTCTAACACACCTAACGCTAACATAACTGTTGGTATAAGCGATAAAGCAAAAATAAATCCAGCTCTTGCACTGTTACCCCCTTCGCCTACAAAGGTGTTCTTTTCGGGATGGAGCATGGTGCCAAATTTACCACTTAAGCTAGTAAAATCAAATGCGCCTAACCATTCTTTACCTTCTACATTAAAAAACAAGCCTGAAAAAAACAAAATTGCTACCACTAGTGACACGTAAGCTTTTATACCTACTTTAAATTCATTATCTGAGTTTTTTGACATGCTATCTTCCCTTTATTTTATTATGTTTAACTTTTTGATATATCCTATAATTAGCGATACTTAATAAGCGCGAAAAGCGTTTAATCTATTTTTCAGTCAAAAAATAGTCTAAAAGTGCTATTTTAGCATTCTATAACAATTTTAAATAAAATCGAAAAGTATAACTATTTTTATTATTTTCTAATAATTCATCTATTTTTTTTATATCTTGCTAAAAAAATACGATGCGATAATATATTGGAGTCAGTAAGCCAATTTGTATAACATATAGAATATTGAATTATACTATTTGGTCCTTGTCATTTATATTTTATCAGTATAAAATTATCTACTTAATTGAAAAATAATAATAAAAACCATGACGATGTTTCATAAACATTAGACCATTCTGATTTAGTGGTTAGAAATATATAGCAATTAAAATCTTTTGGTGGCAAATTTTCTATTTGCGAACCATCTTTTGTTTAACCATTGCTTATCGGCAATAGAGCATAATCAAGCATTATATTTAAAATATAGTACAGCAAAAGATAAAATAGCAAAAGCGAGGTAGCTATGTTTAGCGTGAATAAAGAGTGGGCATTTGTGATGCTGACCTGCTTTTTTGAATTGTGTTGGATTTTGGGGTTTAGCATCGCAACAGAGCTTTGGCAATGGGTTATTATTGTGTCTCTTATTATTGTTGATTTTACATTCTTGACCAATGCCTGTAAGACAATACCTACAGGCACGGTTTATGCTATATTTTCGGGCGTTGGTGCGGTTGGTGCAACAGTAATTGATATATTGCTTTTTGACAAAGAAATTAAGTTAATTCAGCTTTTTTTTGTGGCACTAATTATTATTGGTGTTGTACAACTCAAACGAGCTGATAGCTAATATTATAATATAAGGACAATTTTAATCATGGGATGGCTGTTGATATTAATTGCATCAGTTTTTGAAGTAATTGGTGCAATTGGCCTTAAGCTATATGCAGAGCAAAAAAGTCTGCTTAGACTTGTTTTGTATTGGGGGGGGTTTTTTGTTTCTTTTATACTTTTTTACTTTTCACTTCATTATCTTGAATTGAGCATTGTGTACCCTGTTTGGGTTGGCCTTGGCACATCGGGAGCGGTGCTAGCTAATATGCTGCTATTTAATGAACCTAAAAACACACCTCGGTTATTTGGGCTGGCCATTATTATCATAGGTGTTGTGGGTTTACATTCTACTTTATAATGAGTTATGACTGAATTAATAAATAAAAAAACCGGAGATAAACTCCGGTAACGCAAAGCGTAAGTAAGATAAGGATGAATGAATAAAAATGAAATTAAATTTCGTTAGCATGCTCTTTTAAGAAACTTGCAACGCCTTTAGGATTTGCTTGCATACCTTTTTTGCCTTTTTCCCATTGTGCTGGGCAAACTTCGCCGTGTTCTTCATGGAATTGGAACGCATCAACAATACGGATCATTTCGTCAATATTACGACCAATTGGTAAATCATTGATTGTTTCATGACGTACAATTCCTGATTTATCAATAAAGAATGAAGCACGTAGTGCAACACCAGCTTCTGGATGTTCAACGCCATAAGCTTGCATAATTGAATGTTTGATATCCGCAATAATTGGGAACTTGACTTCACCAATACCGCCTTTTTCTTGAGGTGTATTGCGCCATGCATTATGTACATATTCTGAGTCCATAGAAACACCGATGACTTCAACCCCTCGTTTTTTAAATTCTTCTAGGCGGTTATCAAATGCGATAATTTCTGATGGGCAAACAAAAGTAAAGTTCATTGGCCAAAAGAAGATAACGGCATATTTACCTTGAATATGTTGTGATAAATTGAAGTTGTTAACAATTTCACCAGAGCCTAAAACAGCGGTTGATGTAAAGTCTGGGGCTTGTCGGGTGACTAATGTCATAGTGGTTCTCCTTAATAAATAAATGTAAAGCATATTGCGTAGCATTATAGCAATTAAAACCTATTGTCCAAGTTGTTATAAGCAATCGATATCATAAGTTTTAGCTATTGAATATTCAATTATCATTTGATATTAGTAATTGATTTTTTGGGTTTGCCTTTATTTTTAGTGTCACGATGGCGCTGTTTTACTTTTTTCTTTTTTGCCTGCTCTTGTTTTTTGCTTGTGCTTTTTTGTTTGGCTTTTTGTGAGGGCTTTTTCTTAGTTGCTGGTTTTGGCGCTTTTGTTTTAGGCCGCAATTCGTCAATTGTTCTTAATTTGATCGGTTCTTGAATGTAGCGCTCAATTTTTTGCAACAATTCGTTATCATGTGCTTCGACTAGTGTTATTGCAGTGCCTTTTTTCCCTGCGCGAGCAGTGCGACCAATACGGTGCAAATAAACATCGGCAGTTTTCGGGGCATCAAAATTAATAACGTGGGTGATATCATCAATATCAATTCCACGCGCTGCAACATCAGTTGCAACCAGTACATTAACAATGTTATTGCTAATTCTTTTGATTGCTTCGTTGCGTTTTGCTTGTACCATTTCACCTTCTAAATAGCAACTGTGGATGCCAGATTGATGCAGCAGGCTAACTAATTCGTGCACACGTTCACGTTTACGAACAAATACAATGGTTTTTTTTAATTCTTGTTGTTTTAATAAGTGAGTAAGCAGTGCCACTTTATGAGGTAAGTCGTCAGCACGATAATAGAATTGTAGGATCTTTTTTCGCTCTTTACGTGATGGATCGGCATTGATTTCAATTGGTGCATTTAAAATACGACTGGCAAAATTATGCAGCCCTTCGCCTTCAAGTGTAGCTGAAAATAATAAAGTTTGTTTACGCCAGCGAGTTTCGGCTGATATGGTTTCGACATCTTGCGAAAAGCCCATATCTAGCATGCGATCCGCTTCATCTAAAATCAACATTTCAACAGCTCGACAATCGAAATTCTCTTCTTTTATATATTGTAATAATCGACCTGTTGTTGCTATAACGATATCTTGGTTTTTACTAAATACCTCGGCGTGATTCATATAAGCAACACCGCCAGTAATAGTTGCAATACTTAAATGGGTGGATTCGGTTACTAATTTTGCTTGTTCGGCAATTTGCATAGCAAGTTCACGCGTTGGTGTTAAAATCAAAATGCGTGGTGGACCTGGTTTACGACGTGGAAAGTCCAATAAATGTTGTACAGCAGGAATTAAAAAAGCCAGTGTTTTACCGGTACCCGTAGGCGCGGAGCCTAAAATATCTTTGCCATCTAAAGCAACGGGGATGGTTTGCGCTTGGATAACTGTTGGAGTATTTATATTTTGTGCTTGAAGATTGTGAATTAATATATCATCTAATTCTAAATCAGAAAAAGTGTATGCTGTCATAGTGTTCTTGTTATCTAAAATTATAGGGCACATTATAACGGCAATTGTTATAACTACAATCAATAAAAGTGTGATGGATTATTATTCGTTCCTTATGAGGGGGTTAATTGTATGCAAGTTGTTGTGATTTAACGGTCTATTTGTGTGTCTAATAATTACACGCTTTATTTCAGCAAAACTTATCATCACTGGTTATTTGTGGTAAGATTAAGAGTATTATTATATCATGCACAACGATTATTTGTTTACACAGTGGAAATGAAATTAATTTAATTAGTTTGGTGCTTAACCATTTTGTCAGTTAACGCAAATTAACTTAAAATTCCATATTAAATAGTACGCCTATAATCAATATCAGATAATGACTATGACTGAATGTTTCTCGAATGATAACTATAATCGACAATTAGAAAAAAAAATAGATAATTTAAAAGCATTATTATCAGACTTTTCACTTCCCGAATTAGCTGTATATTCATCGCCTATTAGCCATTATCGTATGCGTGCTGAGTTTAGAATCTGGCATGATGGCGAAGATCTTTATCATATTATGTATGATAAAAAAACAAAAAAAAGGGTTAGGATTGATCAATTTCCCATCGCAACTAAACTCATTAATCAAGCCATGCAGGCGATTTTACCTTTGTTACAACATAATCAGTTGCTTCGCCATTTATTATTTCAAATTGATTATTTTTCGACATTAAGTGGTGAGTTATTAATTACGCTTTTGTATCACAAAAAATTAAGCGATGAGTGGATCATTGAAGCAAAAAAATTAAAAGAGCAATTAGCTGAACAGGGCATAGATGCCAGTATTGTCGGGCGAGCTAGTAATCAAAAAATAGTGATTGATGTTGATTATATTGATGAAGCTTTGCCAGTAATGGATAAGACGTTTCTTTATCGCCAAGTTGAAAATAGTTTTACTCAACCTAATGCTGCGGTAAATATTAAAATGCTACAGTGGGCTGTATCTGTTACTAAAAACTCATCGGGTGATTTACTTGAGCTTTATTGTGGTAATGGTAACTTTTCAATAGCGTTGGCGCAAAACTTTCGTAAAGTGTTGGCAACCGAAATTGCTAAAGCATCGGTTTATTCAGCTCAGTATAATATTGCAGTTAACCACATTGATAATCTTATTGTTGTACGATTATCGGCCGAAGAATTTACCAGTGCAATTAAAAAAGAACGCGAGTTTAATCGTTTAAAAGGAATTAATTTAGATGATTATCAGTGTGATACAGTACTTGTTGATCCACCACGTGGTGGATTGGATTTAAATACCATTGATATATTGACATCCTATAAAACTATTATTTATATTTCGTGTAATCCTTATACATTGCGTGATAATTTGCAGTTATTGACCAAGACACATTCAATTCAACATTTGGCTATGTTTGATCAGTTTCCTTATACCGAACATATCGAAACAGGTATTGTGTTGTGTAAAAAATAACAGGATATAATATTCAAAATAGGATATTTTTGCTAAAATATCCTCATATTTATACCTTACTACTTATTGTTTCAAGTATACATACATAGTTACATAGATTTATAATAAAAAAAAACCCTAGGTAAACTAGGGCTGCATTAAATTGCAAGGAATGGATGAAAGGAAATAAAACAATGAAACAATAATGTCTAGCCTCATGAATCATTGTGTAGCTACTATAGCAAAGACAAACAAACTTATTAATGACATGATCATTACAAAATAGTCATTAAACTATCATGTTTGGTTTGGCGTCTATCATTTATTCTGTTGTGATATTAGGCAATTTCGACAACAGACAAATAACAAAGGAAGTATTCAAACATGAAATTGTTAGTAGTTGAAGATGAGCAAAAAACAGGCGAGTATCTTCGCCAAGGTTTAATTGAATCTGGATTTGTTGTTGATCTGGCAAACAATGGTCTTGATGGTTATCATAAGGCAATGACTGAGGATTATGATTTAATTATTTTGGATGTCATGTTGCCAGATATTGTAGGTTGGAAAATTGTTCAGTCGCTGCGTGAAGCAGGCAAAGATACCCAAATCATGTTACTCACGGCTATGGGGCGTGTAGAAGATAAAGTAAAAGGCCTTAACTTAGGAGCAGATGATTATTTAGTAAAACCTTTTTCATTTGCTGAATTATTGGCACGAGTTAAATCAATGCTTCGACGTAATGTGCCTCAAGTTAATAATTCTCAATTGAGTATTGCTGATCTGGTCATGGATCTCCCTAAACGGACGGTAACACGTGGTGATAAACGTATTGATTTAACTAATAAAGAGTTTTTATTATTAGAGTATTTTTTACGTTATCCGGGCGAAGTGTTACCACGCTCGCTAATTGCTTCTCAAGTTTGGGATATGAATTTTGATAGTGATACTAACGTAATTGATGTTGCGATTCGTCGATTACGTAATAAAATCGATGCTGATTTTGAGCCAAAATTAATTCATACAGTCCGTGGAATGGGGTATAAGTTAGATGTCTTGGATGAAAACGAATAAGTTAATCTCATTTCGTTTGCCTCTTGTTGTTTGTTTGTTAACTTGTGGCTTGCTTTATTGTTTTAGTTTTTTTATTGAACGTTCTTTTGAAAAACTTTCAATTCAACAAAATGTCTCTGAGCTAAATTCGGTTATTGACTCAATTGAACGTGAACTTGTGTATTATTCTCCAGACGATAATCGTGATGAATTTATTCAGAATTTGTTATTAATTCTAACTGGGCATCATCGTTTATTTGTTTATATCATTGATGATGCAGGTAAAATTGTTTACCGAACACGTGGACCAAATTTAGCATTTGCTAAAACTCAGATTGATTTTGACACCATTATTAAAAATCATAGCACTGATGTTTGGAATCAAGATAAAGCATCATATCGAGTTGCTGCATCAAGCGTTGTTATTGAAAATGGTAAACAATATACAACTATAGCTGCTGTTGGTCGTGATTTACATATTGAATTTATTCAGCGATTACACGATGGTTTAGGATTACTTATTGGTATTGCTTGTATTTTGGCATTAATTGGTTCTTTTATTAGTATCTATTTTACCCAAAAACCGATTAATCGATTGATTAAAAAGATCGAAAAAATTAATCTTAAAAGCTTGAATTACCGTATTCCTACATCGCTGGTTCCCATTAAATACGTTAGCTTAGTCAAAGCATTTAATAATATGCTTAATCGTATGGAGGATGTGTTTCAGCGTCAACGCAATTTTACGGCAGATATTGCCCATGAGATGCGAACACCGATTACCAATCTAACAACTCAAACGCAAATTGTGCTGAGTAATGCTAGATCGACGAATGAATACCGTGAGATTTTATATTCTAATTTAGAAGAATACGAAAAAATGTCGCAGATGATTTCTGATATGCTATTTTTAGCTCAAGCAGATAATCGTCAACTGGTACCTAATTTAATTGATATTGATTTACATGATATGATCACCATGATGTGTGAGTATTTTGAACCACTTACTGATGAGAAAAATATTATCTTTAATCTTGAAGGTAATTGTTCCCATATTCAAGGGGATAAGATGATGTTAGGGCGAGCAATTAGTAATATTTTATCCAATGCAATTCGTTATACACCAGAAAACCAAATTATCACTATAACTTTAAACCAAGTCAGTGAGAAACGCATTAGGATTATTATAGCTAACCCGGGTAAAAAAATTGATAGCAAACATTTGCCACATCTTTTTGAGCGGTTTTATCGGGTTGATGAATCACGTCACCGTAATGGTAAAGATCGTTCGGGTACAGGCATAGGGCTTGCGATCGTTAAATCCATTGTTGAAACACATAAAGGCTCTATTTATGCTGAATCTGATGAGCAATCTACGAGATTTATTATTAATTTACCAACGGCTATTTAACATCAAAGTCGCTTATCAATAAATTAGCTGCTGTATAAGCAGCTTTTTCTTTTAGTTCTTGCGGTACATGATCGTTACGGACAATGTCGTCCAACACTTGCATGACAGCGCCTAAGGCATCTTCAATATAACCTAGTTCATTACTGCCAATTTGCGCATATTTTTCACAAATAAGTGCGCTATATTGATTTATTAACTTCATTTTTTGATTCCACCTATAAAAAGTTAGTTAAGCGCTGATAAACTTGCTCAGCTTGAATGGTTTGCATGCTTTTCTCTTTTGAGATAATGCTGAATTGATTTTTTCCATAGCCACCGATTAAATTTGGATCGGTTTGGCCAAATAAAGTAATGTTAGGACGATCCAATGCGGCAGTTAAGTGACTTAATCCTGTATCAACCGAAACAACCGCTTTTGCTCCAGCAATAATCCTTGCTATGTTAGAAAGTGGAAGTTTGGGAAGAACTTCGACATGTTGAAAGCCTTGAGCTAAGCGAATTGCTCGTGCTTGTTCATGTGGCGCCCCCCAAGGTAGCTTTATTCTTAATCCTGTCGGTTCAACTAATTTAATTAATTTTCGCCAAGCGTCTTCATTCCAATGCTTTTCATCGCGTGTTGTTGCATGTAAAAAAATTAGATACTGCTGATTATCGCTAGGTAGTGAAGATAAAAAGTGGCGCGCAATGGCATAATCACCCATTGAATTAGGTAGCTTGTACTGTAGACTTTGCGCAAACAGTAATCTAATACGCTCAATGGCATGCATCTGTTTGGGTACATTGTGTTTTACATCATAAAACCAACTGGCAATGGGTTCTTTAATGCTGTTTCGATCTAAACCATGCTTAATGCCTTGAGCTTTACGAGTAATAAGAAATGCACTTTTAATGAGTCCTTGCGCATCAATAATCACATCATATTGTTGTTGTCTTAAAGTATTAATAAAATCATGTCGCTCTTGGCGAATTGATTTAGCAAACCAATTTTTTCGCCAGCGTCTTATTGCAACAGGGAGCACTTTATTTACTGCAAAGTGCCAGCTGGGTATTTGGGCAAAATTTTCTTCTACTACCCAATCAAAAGTGATATCAGGTAAGTTGTTAGTAGCATCCGTTAATGCCGGTAGAGTATGGAGCACATCCCCCATGGATGACGTTTTAATCACTAATACTCGCATTATTCATTACTCTTTTGGCAACGTATGATAAGTTTCATCAAGGTTTCAAATACAATATCGGGTTTAATATCGATTAGACTTTGATGATAACCTTGTTCGGCATCGCCTTTACGGACGCGATGGTATCCGGTAATTAGGCGGATAACTTTGGCTTTATCAGACAGTGGTGGGGTAAAATCAGGGCTACTTGGTCCATAAAGTGCAACTAGAGGTCTGTCTAAAGCGGCAGCAATATGCATTAATCCTGAGTCATTAGTCACAATGGCTTTACAAGCTGCAATTAAACTAACTGCTTGCTCTAATTCGGTTTGACCGGCTAGATTAATGCACTTATCGCGATGTATCATTTTGGCAATGATTTGTTCACCCACTATACGATCATTTTTGGAACCCAAAATAATAACTTTGGCGTGTTGTTGAACTAGCATATCAGCAAGAGCGGCGTAATGATAATCGGGCCAACGTTTTGCCGGCCCAAATTCAGCCCCTGGACAAAAGCCAATTAATGGTTCATCTTGTGTAATTGCAAAGGTTAAAAGGGCTTGAATTATTTCGTCTTGTTCAACATTGAGTTTTGGCCATAACAAGGGTTGTGGTAAATCAGAAGACGAATGAATTTTATCTTTGGGATATGCAAGGGCAATATAGCGTTCAACCATTAACGGAAATGCCTGTTTATCGAGTTTTCGCAGGTCATTTAATAATCCATAGCGAATTTCACCTTTCCAGCCTGTGCGCTTAGGAATTTTTGCGAAAAATGGGATCATTGCCGATTTGAAAGAATTAGGCAACACAATTGCCTGATCATAATGGTTATCACGCAGTGATTTTCCTATTTCGCGACGTTTTGCTAAAGCAAACTCACCATGGTCTAATGGCATTGCAATTGCTTGATTTACTTCTGGCATTTTATTTAACAGCGCTCGACACCAAGCCGGTGCTAATACATCAATTTGATTATTAGAATCAAGTTGTTTTAATGTGCGATACAAACTTTGCGACATCATCATATCGCCAACCCATGAAGGACCAATAATGAGTGTTTTCATTTAATTAATTCCCTTTATTGTTCATTGAGCCATTTCATATATTCCGCAGTTCCTTCAGCAACAGTTTTAAATTCGATTGGACATGTTGTTTGTCTAAATTTAGTCATATCAGCTTGAGTATAGCTTTGGTAACGCCCTTTTAGATGCTCAGGGAAAGGAATATAATCAATTTCGCCTTTTTTATGATAGTTAAGTACCGCATCAGCAACAGCTTGAAATGATTCTGCTCGACCTGTTCCACAGTTATAAATGCCCGAGATTTTGTTTTTCCAGAACCATAAATTGACCGCAACGACATCACCAACATAAATAAAGTCACGTTTAAAATTCTCACTACCAGCAAAGAGTTTTGGTTTTTCACCTTTGTTAATCTGTTCATTTAAATGAAATGCAACACTTGCCATGCTACCTTTGTGCGATTCGCGAGGTCCATAGACATTAAAATAACGGAATCCGCAAACTGGTGAATTAGCTTGGGGTAATAGTTGTCTTACGTATTGGTCGAATAAGAACTTAGAATATCCATAAACATTTAAAGGTTTTTCGTAAGCGCGATCTTCAATAAAGTTATCACTGCGTCCACCATAAGTTGCGGCAGATGATGCATATAAAAATGGAATGTTGAAGTCTAAACAGTAATGCAGTAAGTCTTTTGAATAGTCATAGTTGTTTTCCATCATAAATTTACCATCCCATTCAGTGGTTGATGAACAAGCACCTTGGTGAAAAACAACATCAATATCGAGATCTTCATGACTAATAATAGCTGCGATAAACTCGTCTTTATCCATATAATCGGCAATATCTAGATCAGCCAAATTGGCAAATTTAGTGCCGTCGGTTAAATCATCAACAACTAAAATGTCTTTATGTCCTAGATCATTTAGACCTTTCACAATATTACTACCAATAAATCCAGCACCGCCAGTTACAAAAATCATGCTTATTTTCCTTAACCAATAAAATTAATCTGCTTATCATACCGATTTATGGCAAAATTTTCGAGTAATCATTTAAAAATGCATGGTGAGTACGGGTTTATTTATGAGTTTATTTTATTTTTTGCGGTAACTAATATATATCTTGCTAAATTAAGATAAGGTTCAATTTGGCAATACTTTTGTTCAAGTTCTAATAACTGCTCAAAGTGAGTTTCGGCCTTGGAGTTATTGGTAAGATAATCATGAAAAATGCGAATCCCTGTTTTTTGTAAGATAGTAAAATCTAACTGTGTCAGCCAGTGATATACGTCTGTTGGAACTCTTGGAAAATCAGGAGAAAGTGTCTTTTTTTTGCGTTTAGCTAAACCCGATTGCGTGTAACCAAAATTGCCTAATGTAACGGTTTTAAATAAAAGCGCATGATAGTTATAAAACATTAACGATAAATAACCCTCAGGGTTTAGATGTTTTTTTAATGATGTTATTAATTCAATTGGCTCAGCTATCCATTCTAAAACTGCATGACAAATGACTAAATCAAACTGTTGGCTAATTAAGTTATCAAGCTGTTGAATAGGGCAGCAAAGACAATTTATATTTACCTTTTCTGCTTGAGCTTTTTGTTTTGCCACTGCCAGCATTTGTTCAGAAATATCACAGAGTGTTACTTGATGTCCAAGCTTGGCAAGTCTGCAGGCGATTTGGCCTTGCCCACCGCCGGCATCAAGTATGGTTAGTGGCTTATTGGTTGGATAAGTTGATAAAATTTTTTCTAGTTCTTTCCATACTACCGCTTCGCGAATTTTGCCTTTGGTTGTGCCATAAATATTTTGTGCAAATTTATTGCTGATGTCATCAAAATTACGATCTTGTTTATTCATGAGTTATTTTTGATTGTTTAACTGTTTTGCTTCATCATTTATTTGTGCTATTTTAGCTGCCATCTGGCTATAGCACTGTTCCATTAAGGCTCTGGCATCTTCTTTGCCCAGATCTTTTGTTTCGATAGGATCTAGCATTTCAATAATAATATACCCATTATTTAGACGATTAAGCTTGATATCATTGGTTTGTGATACACAAATTGGCACAATGGGTACACCAGCTGCAATTGCGGCTTTAAATGCGCCTGTTTTAAACGGTAACAATCCACGTCCACGGCTACGAGTACCTTCTGGAAACATCCAAATAGATATGCCACGTTTTTTGATTTCATTGACAACTTGTTCAATTGTATCGCGAGCTTTTGATTTATTATTACGATCAATAAGAATATTGCCGGTAAGGTAATAAAGTTGCCCAAAAAATGGAATCCAAGCCAGACTTTTTTTACCGACCGTGACTGTTTTAGGCTGTACCACATCACCTGCTACAACGACATCATAGTTATCTTGGTGATTGGCAATATAGACGCAGCTACCCATTTTTCTAATATCAGGGGAGAGGCGAGTATCAACTTTCACACCGAATATTGGTTTAAAGAAAAAACTAAATAAATGTGCAAATCTTGCCACATTTTTAGGATTTCTTGGATTGAATAAGCAAAATAGAGTGCCTAACACGCAAATGACAATACCAATAATAACAACACTAATTAAGCGAAAGAGAAATACCATAATTTACCTCATAAGTTAACTTCACGTATTATATACATAATCTAAACTAATATACAGTTTGTTAAATACTGTTGTTAAAGGGAAATTTATGCATAAATCGACGATTATTTGGAATGAAAATCAGATGCCTGTTTCTGTTCATTTTGATGATGTATATTTTAATACCGAAGGCGCTATTGACGAAACAAGGTACGTATTTATTGAAAGTAATGATTTAACTCAGCGTTTTTTAGAGCATAAGCAAAATACATTTATTGTTGGTGAAACAGGTTTTGGTTCGGGACTAAGTTTTTTGATTTTATGGCAAACGTTTTTAAATTTTAGAAGTCAGCATCCGCATCATATACTTAAACATCTTGCTTTTTTCAGTGTCGAAAAGTATCCATTATCATTAGATGAACTTATAAAGGTGCATGATAATGTGATTTGTAAAAATGAAATGTTATTTTCGTTAGCAAAACAACTTCAGGCTAGTTTGATTGAGTCTACTTGCCAGTTTGACAACGTTAGTTTAACAATATGTTATGATGATATTCGCCATTTTTCTGATTTTTTAGCGAAGCAAAATGTATTGATTGATGCTTGGTTTTTTGATGGATTTTCTCCAGCTAAAAATCCTGATATGTGGTCAGAACCATTATTTAAAGATTGTTATGCATTGACGGCAACAAATGGTTCTTTTGCCACGTTTACTGCGGCTGGATTTGTGCGACGAAATTTGCTGAATGCTGGATTCAAAGTGCACAAACGCAAAGGATTTGGGGTAAAACGCGAAATGTTAATTGGGTATAAAGATGTGTAACCTTGCCAAGGTAATTGGCAAGGTAAAACGATGGATAAGTTTTATTTGGTTTAAAAATCAAATTGATAAATCAGATCTAATGTTTGTGCTAAGCTTGATGTAGCATCTAAATAGAGACTAGGCATTAGGCGGTAACGCAAAGTAAAAGTGGCCAGTGAATCAAATATGCCTACGCCATACTTGAGTTGTAAGTTAGGTAATATGTAACCACTCACCACAACTTTAGAGTTATTACCTGCACCTTGCGTATCAAGTGTTAGATTTTTGATACCAAATGCATTACCGATATCGCCAATATATTTACCGGTTTTTGCTGTGCCAATACCAACGAGTAATGCGGTCATCATGTCACTGTCACTTTGTTCCGCACTATCAAGTCCTTGACCCCGAATTAAGTAGGAAAGGGCTTCTTGCTGTGACATGGCCGGATCTGAAAACACTTCAATTTTAGGCGATTCCGAGGATCCCGTAACCCGAATTCCCGCCATGATATTACTATTATCCATAGATTCAGGATTACGGATTGCTTCAATGTCAAGCATGGCTTGATCTGTCGAGCCTGAAAATGTAATTATGCCTTTGTGGATAACCAAATCCTGTCCATAAGCATGGAATCGGCCTGTCGGAATCAAAACCTCGCCATGCAGATCAAGCCCCTTATTGGTTTGTGCCGCAATCAAGTTGCCTTTAAGTGAGGCTTTTAATCCAAAAGCATCGACCATAACTTGATCACCAATAGCAATTTCAAGATGGCTAAAGATTTTCATACCAAATTTTTGTGGATTAATTTCTTTTCGATTTATATCGAGCATTACTTCATCTGGCGATACATCAATACTCGATGATGGAAGTGATTCAACCGTTATTTTACCTTTTGGAATGCTCACTTTACCTAATAATGCTAGTTCATCTTGTGTTGCACTGATTTTAATATCGGGGACGATGGTCATAGCAATCATTGGTGGCACAGACACTTCCATGGCAGCGCCATTAACCGTTAACGAGGCTTGCCATTTATCAAAAGTGTTCCAGCTGGCATTACCATTAATATTAACATTGCCAGCTTGTGTAGCTAAAATACCTTTTAAGGTAGATGATTTACCCGTGAAATTGACATCAAACTTAGCTGATTTTACATCAATTGGTAATTGGCTTGATTTTATTTCACTATTTTGTAAGTTAATGTTACCTGTAAGCAATGGGTCATTGAGTGATCCAGAAAATTTAACCTTACCATTAATGGCTCCTTTGGCATAATCTTTGCTATCTAATAACGGATTAATAATTGCTAACGCCAAATGATCGATATTTAATTGGCCACTTAATGCTTTTTGATTAATTGGATCTGTTATAACGATATTCCCGCTAATTTTTCCTAGTTTATTTAGGCCAAAAATCCAATCTAATTTAGCTTGTTGTTCATTAAATTCTGCATCAATCTTAAAAAGATCGAAAGGCAGTGGCAACGACTGCGAAGTCACCATTTGTTGAATATAAACATCATGGCTGGTTATATTTGCTTTTATTGATGGTATTTCAGTGTCATTTTTAAATTGGATGATGACTTTACCATTTACATTACCAGCAAGTTTGGTTTCACCATCATTAGGTATCGGTAGTTTAGATAGATTAATTTCTTTTAAAGTAATACTCGTATCGCTGTTTTTAGTTAGCGAAAATTGTTTATCAAGGCAAATAGTTGATTTTCCATTTATCCAGCAATGGGAATTAATGGTTGGAATTTGATTATTCACATCATAAGCTAAATCCATAGATTTAGCGAGTTGCCAATTATTGTTCTTGCCTAAATTAAGTAGGGCATGTGGAATGGTTGCACTCCATTTTGTGCGTGCTTTATCAAGCTGTCCGGTTAGTGAGGTCTTTAATGATGCTGGCTCACCATCAATATTAACGGTTAAAGTATGCTGCCTTTCACTGCCAGATAGATCAATAGTTGCTTTTTTGATGGTTTGGCTTGGCAATTCTATTGATTGACCGGTTAGTTTGATGTTACCACTGACTTGATTTTTATATTCAACTTTGCCAACAAGATTGGCTTTAGCAACTTTGATCGTGTCAAAAGAAAGTGAGTTAACCAACAAATTGGTATCAATAGTGGTATTGCTAGCAGCGCCATTGAGTTTAATATTGCCCGCAATTGATCCTTGCATGCCCTCAATCAATAGCGATAGTGATTCGAAATTTAACTTCGCAAGTAAGCTGCCTCTTTCACTTGAGCCATTTAAATTGAGCTGATTTTTCCCCCATTTAATCGCAAAATCATCTGCAGTGGCTTTATTTTCAGAGTTAACAAATAGATTACCTGATGTCGAAAAATCGGCATGTTTGATATTACCTTTTAACTGTAAATTGGACAAATTAAATGCCCATTCGTCTCCCTCTAGCGAGCCGGTTGTTTTCAATTGTCCGTTTAATCGAATTGGATAATTTGGTAATTCTTTGGTGATATCAACGTTATTGAGTTTTATATCAGTATCCCATTGCAGGGCTTGTTGCCAATTTGCAGTTCCTGCTATATTAATTTCACCTTGAGGTAATTTAATTATGCCATGGTCGATTATTGCACCTTGATTGGTGCCTGTACCAGCAATATCAAACATAGTATTGGCTAATTGTTCTCCTTTTATATGACCTTTAGCTGACATTTGATACTGCTGCACATTACCATTGATTGATGCATCAAAATCATTTAATTCATATTGCGCTTGCCCTTCCATTGGCCATTGAATATGCTTACCTTCGAGTTGGGTCATGATAGGTAGGTATTTTTCAATAAAATTGATGTGTCCACTTAGTTTCATCTGATTTGAACCGTTCATGGTTGTATTGACTAACAACTCACCCAGCAATTTTCCTGAAAACTGTGCATCAAATTGGTTTTGTTCGGTACTTGCTTTCACTAACGCTAGTACTGGCCAATTGTCATGTAATGTGATTTCGCCCGAAACCGAAGCATGTCCGCTTGCGTAAGGGGTGGTAGCATCTGTATCGACTTGTTTTACAATGATACGACTATTAACGATATTAGTTTGAATGACAACGTTATTGAATCGATAATCTTGCCCACCCATATGTAATAACCAGTTATTACCGGTTAAACTTGTCACATTAATATTTAATGGAATATTAACTTGAGGTAATGAGTCAATCAGTGGTTGATTAAAAAGTTGGCTGATTTTTTCATTAAGCGAGATATCTTCAACTGTTGCTTTAACGGGTGCATTGGTTATTTTATTATCCGCAAAAATAGCGCTTAAATCTGTTGCTACAGCCGGATAAACATAAATTTGATTATTAACCCACGTTGCTTTACCAGTAAAGTCTGACATACCAAATTGCATATCATCAACGGTGACTTTTATATCTGTTAGGTGGGTATTTTTAAGATCTATAGGTAACGGTGTTTTAAGTTCAAAACGTATTTCTGTGCTGGGCTCTTCGCTAGGTGAACTATCTATTTGTTCGGTATTAATTGAAACATTTACACCATTGGCATTAAATTGATTGATACAGATTTCGGTTTTTAATAAACAAAGTCCAGTAAGTGAAAGTGAGGCATCATTGACTTGAACATTAACACCTGGTAATTGTAGCGAAAGACCTTGAATATGCAGATTATGGAAGGTTCCCTCAACTTGTGTTATCTTTAACTCAGGTAAAAATTTATTTAAAACATAAGTGGTTAGTCTGACCCCTATACTTGTGTATATAAATAGAATAACAAAGGCAATTAGAAAGACGAAAACAGATAAAATGGCAACGCTTCGCTTTTTCCATTTATATATCCGTTTCAGGTTTTTAATTTTTTTTATTCTAACAGAATTTGTTGTCATATTATAATTCGCTTCCTAGGCCAATGTATAGGTGAATAGAACCAGTGTCTTTGTTGAGCGGTGTTGCTAAATCAATTTTTATTGGTCCAACAGGTGATGTCCAACGAATTCCCAATCCTGTCCCAGTATAAAATTTGGTTTTATCAACTTTGTCTATAGCTTCGCCTGTATCTACAAACGCAGCTCCCCACCATGATCCAGATAAATTATATTGATATTCAAACGAACCGGTAATGAGTTTAGATGCACCTTTTAACTTGTCTTTTTTATCCTTAGGTGAAATAGATTGATAACTGTAACCTCGAATACTGCGTTCACCACCGGCAAAAAATCTGAATGAAGGTGGAACTCGGTCAAAATTGTTTGCTTGTATAATGCCAAAATTACCGCGGGCTATAAATCGATGCGATTTTTTTAGTGATCGAATCCAAGTTTGCTGTGCTTGAAAGCGTACAAAATTAATATCTGAACCTAATTCCTTTCCAGCTGCTTCAACAGAGTAACGCTGCGAATCGCCCCACATCGCTAATAATTCACCATCGGAACGGATTCTTGATAAGCTAAGCGAAGGATAATACAAAAATGTTTTAAAACTTGCATCACCTTGGGTAAAATCATCTTGTAACACATTGAAACCTAATGCTGTTTGCCATCCATAAAAATTATCCCAGTTGCGTAAAGCTCCGAATGTGTAAGATCGCGAATAGGTATCATTATTATCAATCTTTTTATAACCACCTTGGATAGTGTAATATTGCTCTAAAGGCGATTTTTTTAACGGGATTTTGTAACTCATAGTGACCAGTTGTTCTGGTGAAGATAGCGATAAGTTACTTTGAAAACTTTGTCCTCGGCTATTGATCCAAGGTTTATTCCAACCAATTTTACCGTGCACACCGTTATCAGTTGAAAAGCCTAATCCTAAATCCATATTATTTTTTTTACGGGGTGAAGTTTCTACATCGATGGGAAGTACTTTATCTTCTGTTAAATGAGGAAAATCCGGGACAACCACCACCGAATTAAACCAATTTGTTGAGGTAAGGCGTCTATTTAATGATGACAACTGCTCGGCTGTATATTCCTCACCCTCTTTAAATGGCACAATATTAGCTAAATAATCATCACGGATTTTGGCATTATGAAAAGTAACTTTACCCAATCGATAGCGTCTACCTGTCGTATAATCAATATTCCAGAAGGCTTGATGCTTAGACATTAAGACAGCTAACTGATGTTTAGGCATATTTGCATCAAAGTAACCTTTTTTTAATGATAAATTTTGCAGACTTTTCTTAAATGATTCGTAAATACCATGATTTAACACATCGCCAATTTTGGGTAAATTATTTTTTAGCAAATATTCAAAATCGGGATCTTTTTGTCCGTCCCCAGTAATATTGACATTGAGCTGCTCAACTAATACGGGTTCGCCAGGCGATATACTAACAACAAGCACTTTAGGGTTTTGTGCGTTATATTCAAAAGTAGGGGAGTAGTAACCTAAAGCGCGTAGTGCTTTTTGGGCTTCACTTTCAAAATAACGCTTAAAATTTGGGGTATCACTAACTTTGTCTGGTGTAATTAATGAAGTACGCGCCTCAACATTATCAGCAAGTTCTCCTGTTAATCCCTTAATGGATAATTTCATATCAGCATAACTTGCTGTAGCTACCATCGCTAAAAGTAAACCTAATGAACAGGAAAATCGCGACACATACACCTCGTATAATATTAAGATTCAAGTAAAGTGACATGACCAATATAGGGTAAGTGACGGTAGTGTTGAGCATAGTCAATACCATAACCCACAACAAACTCGTCAGGAATGGAAAATCCGATATATTTAACAGGAACGTTTACTTCACGCCGTGAAGGTTTATCTAGTAGTGTACAAATTTCAATACTACGTGGATGTCGCAATTTTAAAATAGCCATAACTTTGCTGAGTGTATTTCCCGTATCTATAATATCTTCGATAATCAATACATCTTTATCACGGATATCTTCGTCTAAGTCTTTTAATATTTTTACATCACGGTTACTAATAATAGCATTACCATAGCTTGATGCTGTCATAAAATCAACTTCGTGTCCGACCGTAATTGCCCTGCTCAAATCGGCCATAAAAATGAAAGAGCCACGCAAAAGGCCAACTAAAATAAGTTCATTTTGGCTATCTTTATAGTCTTGACTTATTTGTTGACCTAATTCGATTATGCGCTTTTGGATATCATCAGTAGATATCATCATGTCTAATTTGTGTTTTTTCATTAATAATACTCAAATTAACTTTTAAAAAATTAAATGAGATTCTAGCAATATTCCTTGATAAAAAGAATAAGCGAACTCATTTTTTATTAAACTAACATGGGAATGGATTTTAATATTTTATACTCAAACACCTAGTTACCTGAAACTTTTTGACAACTATTTTTAATCATTTTTTTGTGTAAACGTCGTTTTTTAAAAAACTCACTTAAAATAGCGCTACATTCGTTAGCTAGTACTCCGCCTTTAATTTCTGCATAATGGTTTATACCTTGCTGAGCAAGAATATCGATAAAAGAACCTGCCGCGCCAGTTTTGTAATCACTTGCACCATATACTACACGTTTAATACGGCTATGAATAATGGCGCCAGCACACATAATACAAGGTTCAAGAGTGACATATAAAGTTGTATTAATTATGCGATAGTTATTCAAAAATTTACCCGCTTGTTCAATAGCTATTATTTCAGCGTGAGCAGTGGGATTATGCTTACTAATGGATTGATTAAAACCTTCACCAATAATTTGATTATTTTCATCAACAATCACCGCACCGACCGGGATTTCTCCTATCGATTCGGCACGATTAGCAAGCATTAATGCACGGCGCATCCAAATTTCATCTGACATTTTCAAATTACAAATTATTGAGATTTAGAACATCACGCATGTCGTATAAACCAACGGGTTGTTTGGCAAGCCAGAGTGAAGCTCTTACAGCTCCATTAGCGAATGTCATACGGCTAGATGCTTTATGACTAATTTCAACACGTTCGCCAATATCGGCAAAGATAGCAGTATGTTCTCCTACTATGTCACCGGCCCTGATAGTTGCAAAGCCGATAGCGCCTTGTGGCCTTTCACCTGTATGACCTTCGCGACAGTAAACAGCGCGATCTTTTAAGTTACAATCAAGAGCCTCTGCAATTGCTTCACCCATGGCTAATGCTGTACCAGACGGCGCATCAACCTTGTGACGGTGATGCGCTTCAATAATTTCGATATCAGTATAATCGCCCATAATTTTGGTGGCTTTTTCCAATAATTTTAGCACTAAGTTAACACCGACACTGAAATTTGCGGCAAAAACAATAGCAATGTTTTTAGCTGCATCAGCAATAGCTTGTTTGCCTACCTCATCAAAACCAGTTGTGCCAATGATTATCATTTTTTTATTTTCAACACAAAAAGCTAAGTGTGCAAGGGTGCCTTCAGGTCTAGTAAAATCAATTAATACGTCAAATTGGTCTTTAGCTTGTTCTAGATTATTGGTGACTGTAATACCACAAGTACCGATCCCAGCAAGTTCACCAGCATCACTACCAATTAATGATGAACCATCTCGTTCAAATGCTGCACCTAAGGTAACCCCTTCGATTTGCGAAACAGCTTGGATAAGTTGCCGTCCCATTTTGCCACCAGCGCCAGTGATCGCGATACGAATCATGTTTGTTGACATATAACTTTCCTTAACTTTTTGTGAATGTAGATAAATAAATATTATAGCGGAAAATAAATAACTTATACACATAAGCTAAACTTTAATGCTACAATTTTTGATCCGTTTTCTATAAAAAATAATCAGGAGTTATTATGCGATCTCCATGGTATTTTGGTTGGAATATCGTTATTGCAGCATCTTTTCTCACTTTGCTTTCTAGTGGGTTGAGAATGAGTATGGGGGTCTTTTTTCTTCCCATTGCAAATGATCTCGGTTTTAGCCGTAGCGTCCTTTCTGGAATTATTGCTATAGGTATGCTTTTTTCAGGTATCGCAATGCCAATAGCCGGATATTTAGTGGGTAAATATAGCACTCGTTTTGTCCTAATATTAGGCACGATCATTATTATTCTTTCGACAGTTTGGTCAGCTAACTCAACCGATTATTGGAGCTTTTTACTATCTTTCGGTATTGCATTATCTTTTGGTACTTCTTTTGTGGGGTCAGTTAGCTTTACGCCCATTGTAGCGCGTTGGTTTATTAAACGCAGAGGATTGGCCTTATTTATTTTATCAACAGGAAGTATGGCAGGTATTGCAGTGATGTTACCTGTTTTTGCATTCTTCATTCCTATTTATGGATGGCAAACAACGCTAATTTCGTTTGCTGTGATTTTTATGATTATCGCCTTGCCTATTGCTTTGTTTATTATGAAAGATAATCAATCTGAGATCGAAAATTCTAGGATAGAGCCTGTTATCAATCAAAAAATAGAGCCTAGTATCAAACTTATAGATGTACTAAAAACACGTCCATTTTGGCAACTGAGTTTTGGGCTTTTTACCTGTGGCTTCAGTATGAATTTATTAGGGACACATGGTGTCCCAATGCTTATCGATCATGGATTTGATCCTATCACCAGTTCTAATGGTATTGGTTTAATTGGTTTAGTCGCTATTTTTAGTACCTTAGTTTTGGGTTATCTATCTGATATAGTACAACGAAAAAACATTTTGATGATGGTTTATTTAATACGAGGCTTAGGTTTTATTGCTCTTGTTTTAGCATCAACTAAATGGCAGCTTTTTACTATTGCAGCAGTGGGTGGTTTGGTTTGGGCTGGCGCTTTGTCAATGTCTGGAGCTATTACAGCAGATATTTATGGAGTAAAAATTGTGGGATTACTTTCTGGATTAACCTATTTGGGGCATCAAATTGGTGCGATGATTGGTTCATGGTTAGGTGGATGGGCTTACGATCACTTACACACTCATCTAGTTGCGTTTGGTACGGCAAGTATTTTATTGTTACTAGCGGCATTTAGCACCTATCTTCTTCCCAAACGATAATAGCTTAAAACAAATGGACGCCAAGTCGCGTCCATTCTTGGTTACAAAACTTTTAATAATTCAACATCAAAAATTAATGCACTGTATGGTGGAATTGATGCACCAGCACCTTGAGCACCATAAGCTAACTCTTGAGGAATATATAAACGCCATTTTGAACCTTCAGGCATCAGTTGTAGCGCTTCAACCCAGCCTTGAATTACGCCATTGACAGGAAACTCAGCCGGTTGTCCACGCTCTACTGAGCTATCAAATACAGTACCATCAATCAATTTACCTGTATAATGGACTTGGACGCGATCTGTTGCTTTAGGTAAAGCGCCATCACCTTGTTGGATTATTTCATACTGTAAACCAGATTCAGTCGATTTAATGCCATCTTTATCAAGGTTTTTAGCAAGAAAATCTTTACCTGCTTGAGCAATTTTTTCTGCTTGTTTGGCTTTTTCTTTTGTTGCTTGTTCGTGTACATGACGTAGTGCATCATGTAGTTCTTGCAAAGGTAGTGCAGGCGGATTACCGGCTAAAACATCTTCCATTGCTTGTTTTAACGCATTAAGTTCTAAATTATTTAAGCCTGATTCTTTCAATTGTTGCCCAATTTGTAATCCAATAGCATAACTTGCTTTTTGATCTATTGTTTCTAGTTTCATTTTGTACCTTAATTGTTTAAAAAAAGCGTCTATTATGACTATATTAAGTTGGTGGATACAAGGATAAAAGTCAAGTGATAATTCGCATTATTACTTGATGATAACTTGATTATTAGCTAATTGTTAAAGAATTTATCAATTTGGCTAGCACTCAGGCAAAATATCAGCGATAATATAGCCTATTATTTTTTTAATGGATAAAGTTAGATGCTGTTTCGTAAATTTACCGCCTTTGCAATTGTAACGAGTGTTTTATTAACTGGTTGTTCGGTTGTTGAGCGTTGGGTATATAGACCTGATATCAACCAAGGTAATTATGTGACACAAGATGCCATTGAGCTATTACAAGTTGGTCAAAGTAAAGAGCAGGTTGTATTTATTATGGGATCGCCAATGTTAACTTCTGTTTTTGGTGATAACGTTTGGTATTATGTTTTTCGTCAACAACCGCAGCATGATGCTGTTAGCCAAAGAACTTATGCTGTATATTTTGATGAAATGGGCATTGTAAAGGATATCAAAAATTCAGAGTTAGCAGGATCTAAGTCATTAGAAGAAATGAATAAACAAGGTATATCAGACCCAATTGATACTAAGTCTGAAGATAATAATTTTGATTCTGATTCTTAATCAAAACAAAAACCTCGCTTAAAAACGAGGTTTTTTGATTTATACTATTTATACATAAAAAATTACAATTTTAATTGTTAATAATAGCCATTACCTAAACAAGAAAGGATAGTGATAATAATGGAAATATGCAAAATAAGAAATATAATTGAAGCGATAAATGTAATTATAAAATATTTCCAATAGCATATAGATTTTCAAGAGCATCGACTACATCAATTTTTTTGAAGATTTGCAGCTAAGCTAAATGCACTTCCCGATTTGAAAAGTTTGACGCTAGCAATAATTTGTGGAATACCTATAATCGCAGAGATTATTCCTAGGCAGGTAAAAGAGTCCGCAATTATAAAAATAACACTAAAAATTTGTTGCATAGTCGTAATAAATTGCATATGTTATTTTTAATAATCTTGTTAATTGAAAAGAAATTGTATTTGTTGGATTTGCATCCATTTTTGTTTGTTATATTGATGCTCTATTTTTGAGTAGCTGGTAGAGCAACAGCTTTTTAATCAATGTCTAGGTGTTTTTCGCATACTGGTTCTAGTTCAAATCGTTTTTCTATTGTTCCTATAATCGATAGGACGTACAGACCTTTTATTAAAAGGGTTTTTGGGTGCTTATTGAAATCCTGAGCAATACTAGCATAAACTAAAATATTCCAATAAAAGCTTTTATCTTATAAAACAACTAAATTGTTTTTATATTTCAAAATAAAATTACACTAAAATGTAAAAACCAGGCCGGATTGCATATTTGACGACAGTCGCTGTATTGCTGTTGAAACAAGTAATAACATAAGCAAAGAAAAGGGAAAAGTTAAAAAAGGAGCAAAGACCCCCGATTTCATACTTGCAATATCACTATTGATGAAAATTTACATAGCATATTGTTTTTAATAATGTCCCGAATTGCTCTATTTTCGATAATTGGTTTGTCGCCCATGTTTTTACTATTTGTTGCTCGTTAAATACCTTTGACTCACGATAAATGATCTTGGCTTTTTTATTTCAACGGTGCAGCGATAGCGAGGTGTTCCGTCTGCACGGACATGTTTATCTATGATATAATAAGCCATAAATTAATAGCCTTAAATTATTCGTCCCATCGGCGTGCGAACCTGATAATGAAAAATATATCAAAATAGGCAAAAATAATCTTATAAGATAATCAATAAAAATAGTTATAAACATTGGTGTATCAATGAATTCAACAAAAAATAAATTTTCCGTTGCCCCTATGCTTGATTGGACCGATAAGCATTGCCGTTATTTTCATCGAATTTTAACCAAACAAGCATTGCTCTATACCGAGATGGTGACCACAGGCGCGATTTTATTTGGAAAAGGTGATTATTTAGCTTTCAATCATGAAGAGCATCCAGTTAGCTTGCAACTAGGTGGTAGCGATCCTAAAGCATTAGCACAATGCGCAAAATTAGCACAAGAACGTGGTTATGATGAAATAAATTTAAATGTAGGTTGTCCATCCGATCGCGTACAAAATGGTATGTTTGGTGCTTGTTTAATGGGAAAAGCCGATTTAGTTGCAGACTGTGTTGCACAAATGCAAGATCAGGTGGATATCCCAGTCACAGTAAAAACCCGAATTGGTATTGATGATTTAGATAGCTATGCTTTTTTGTGTCAATTTATTGAAAAGGTTATGCCTTATACCCAAACATTTATTGTACATGCGCGCAAAGCGTGGTTATCGGGATTAAGTCCAAAGGAAAATCGGGAAGTCCCTCCGCTTGACTATGATCGTGTTTATAAACTCAAACAAGATTATCCCGATTTAACGATAGCCATTAATGGTGGTGTTAAAACGATTGAGGAAATAAAATATCACTTACAGTATGTTGATGGCGTGATGATAGGACGAGAAGCATATCAAAACCCACTATTACTTACTGAAATTGATACGCAAATTTTTGGCACAAATACTTCCGTCATCGACCCTCTATCTGCCATTCGTGAACTTTACCCTTATATCGAACAGCAGCTAATGCAAGGTGCACAACTTAACCATATTATGCGCCATACTTTAGGTATATTTAATGGACGTAAAGGGGCAAGGCAATGGCGACGTTATCTTAGTGAGAATGCCCATAAAAAAGGAGCTGGGGTCGAGGTAGTGGAACAGGCTTTAACATTCATCGAATAATATTCTATAAAAAAGCAATCATATTCGCTTTATAATGGCGCTAATTGCACATAGCTAGTATATCGTTATATACTAGCCGACAATTTTCTTAATGGTTTTATTCTGTGCGTTTAAATTCAAGTCAACAAAAAGCCGTTGAATATGTTTCAGGACCTTGCCTTGTATTAGCGGGCGCAGGTTCGGGAAAAACTCGGGTTATCATCAACAAAATTGCTTATCTAATTCGTGTTAAAGAATATTTGCCACGCCATATTATTGCCGTCACTTTCACCAATAAAGCAGCACGTGAAATGAAAGAACGCATAGCCCAATCGCTTAGCAAACAAGAAGCCAGAGGGCTAAAAATATCGACATTCCATACCTTAGGATTAGATATCGTTCGCAAAGAATATAAACACCTTGGTATTAAGTCGAACTTTTCATTATTTGACGATCACGACCAAACAGCATTATTAAAAGAGCTCACACAACAATGGTTAGATAATGACAAAGATCTTATCAACCAACTACGTGCCACTATATCAAATTGGAAAAACGACATTATCGACTCAACCACTGCCATGGCAAGGGCACAAACTAACAAAGAAAAGCTCTTTGCACATTGCTATCAACTTTACGAAAAACAACTAAAAGCGTGTAGTATTTTAGATTTTGATGATCTCATCTTACTACCTACGCTATTATTAAAAAACAACGAACAAGTCCGCGAAAAGTGGCAAAACAAAGTTCGTTACTTGCTAGTTGACGAATATCAAGATACCAACACTAGCCAATACGAATTTATCAAATTACTAGTTGGCAACCGAGCGAAATTTACCGTCGTTGGTGATGATGACCAATCTATTTACTCATGGCGAGGTGCAAGGCCACAAAATTTAGTATTACTTAAACAAGATTTTCCAACATTAGAAGTCATCAAACTAGAACAAAATTATCGATCATCGGGTCGAATTTTAAAAGTGGCGAATATTTTAATCGAAAATAATCCACACATCTTTGAAAAAAAACTGTTTTCAGAATTAGGTTATGGCGAAACATTAAAAGTCATTTCTGCTGATAGTGAAGAGCACGAAGCCGAAAAAGTCATTAATGATCTTATTGGTCATCGCTTTGCGCATAACGGTCAATATGGTCAATATGCTATTTTATATCGCGGTAATCATCAAGCTCGGCTAATTGAAAAGATGCTAATGCAATATCGCATACCCTATCGAATCTCTGGCGGAACATCGTTTTTTGCGCGAGTTGAAATTAAAGACTTAATGGCGTATTTGCGGTTATTAACTAACACTGATGATGATAATGCGTTTATTCGCATTATCAATACCCCCAAACGAGAAATCGGCCCAGCAACCATCCAAAAACTAGGGGAGTGGGCAAATTACCGCGGTGTCAGCCTATATCAAGCAAGTCATGATATGGGATTGACACAACTGCTTTCTGGTAAGCGTATGGAATCGTTACAGGTATTTATCCATTGGTTTGATACGCTTATTCAAAAATCGCACCATGAACCGATGGACGTGATTTATGAACTGCTGCATGGTATCAATTATGAAAGCTGGATTTATGAAACATCCACATCCCCTGCATCAGGGCAAAT
The DNA here is from genome assembly GCF_057063585.1 of Gilliamella sp. X-60. Classification (NCBI taxonomy): domain Bacteria; kingdom Pseudomonadati; phylum Pseudomonadota; class Gammaproteobacteria; order Orbales; family Orbaceae; genus Gilliamella; species Gilliamella sp. X-60. The sequence continues at coordinate 94,575 of NZ_JBXSQJ010000008.1, forward strand.
GCGTATGCGCAATGTCGAACAGCTAGTTAGCTGGTTAAATGACATGTTAAAAGGCGATGACATTGATGAAGCCATGACACTTGAACAAGCTGTTGCCAGATTCACCTTACGAGACATGCTAGAACGTAACGAAGCCGAAGAAGAGCTTGATCAAGTTCAGCTTATGACGCTACATGCCTCAAAAGGGCTAGAGTTTCCTTACGTCTATTTAGTTGGCATGTCCGAAGGACTATTACCACATCAAAACAGTATTGATGAAGACAATATTGAAGAAGAGCGCCGCCTAGCCTATGTAGGCATCACTCGAGCCCAACAAGAGCTCACATTTTCATTTAGCCGACAACGTAAACAATTTGGCGAAACAATGCAAGTTGAACCAAGTCGATTCTTATTAGAACTGCCACAAGACGACTTAGTCTGGCAAGATCAACGTAACGAACTATCTCCCGAAAAAAAAATGCAACAAGGACAAAGCCGCCTAGCCATGCTAAAAGCGCAAATTGCCAAGGCTAAATAGCCGCCCAAAAAGCTCAGCAATAGCGTAAAAAATAGAATCGAATTATTAAAACATAACACTATTAATAAATAATAAGATAAAAGTTATTAAAAAATGGTATACATATCGAGTTGATAATTAAATTAATGATAAGGTTTAAATTCATTAACAATATCAAACTAATAAAAAACAAAATTGATGATATTTTATCAATCTAATGCAATAAACCATTAAAAATCATTGACGGATTAAAATAGCTTTATATAATACTTCCCTAATCGATAATTCCTATCTAAGTCTCCTTAGCTCAGCTGGATAGAGCAACGGCCTTCTAAGCCGTAGGTCACAGGTTCGAATCCTGTAGGGGACGCCATTAAAATCTAGGATAATCAATCATTTGCAACCGCCAAGCTCAAAGCTTGATTATCTTTATTTTGATTGTGTGACCAAATTGTGACTGCATTTGAAAAATGGCTTAAATGCTCAGCGTTTAAATGCGCATATTTTTTTACCATTTCCAACGTTTCCCAACCACCCAATTCTTGCAATGTAAAAAGAGGTGTTCCGCTTTGAACGTGCCAGCTCGCCCGTGTGTGGCGTAGATCGTGAAAATGGAAATCATCAATATTGCAAATTTTCGTAGCACGATTAAAAGCTCGTCGATCAATATCTTTTAATGGGTTATTATTTGCACTTACAAAAATATACTTGCTATTGATAAGTCTTCTGTTTTTTAAAAGCTCAATAGCTTCATTATTTAATAATAATGCTCTTGCCTTACCGTTTTTTGCAATATCATTACTTACTATTGCTATTTTGTTTTGAAAATCTATCTTATCCCATGTCATAGATAAAATTTCAGTTCACCTTGCACCTGTTAATAATGCAAATAAACAAACGTCTCTCAACCAATTAATTGATATCTTGTTCAGCAATGTTTGAGCTTGCTGTTTTGTGATCCATCTAACCCTAACATTTGGCTCTTTTTGTTTTCCAACATACGGCATAGAGCTGATCCAGTTGTTTTTATGATCTAGACTAAGCGCTCCCAATATCGTTTTACGATATTTGTTTATTGCAGCTGGTACTAATGGTTTTTTATTTTTCGCGTTATGTGTTGGCAGATTATTATCTATCATTTCACCGGTAATCGATGACAAGTTTTTACCACCAAAAATAGCGCGCCAATATTTTGCATGACGAACTTTATTTGCATAATCGTTTTGATCTTTTCCGTCATTTAGCAGTAACAATAAAGCTTCGTCAAATGTACGTTCTAAACGCTTATCAAGTCGGCTTATTGCTCACATCTTATGCTTTACTTTGTCATGATATTCCTGAGCGAGGTTTTTATTACTCACCCCCAGTAGAGCGTCTAATTCGTTCGCCGCTTGGTGTGCGGATGTCGATATAATAGACATCATTTCTCTTTGATAATGACATCATAAATACCCCATTTTTAGTACACAACTGACGTAGAAAATTATGCTACTTGTTTTTGTGTTTTATATTCAAAGGGCGTCATATTATTTAATGCCTCATGCGGTCTTTCAGTATTATAGATCGTTAGCCATTCTTCGGCCATTCTCCTTGCTTACTCTAGATTGTTAAAAAGATATAAATTAACACGTCAGTTCGAAAGCGTTCAATGTAGCCGTTTTCCAGTAAATTCTGAACCATTATCAATCGGTATTTTTAACGGATAACCGTGATATTTAGCTAGCAGGCCCAGATAACGAGTGATTCTACCCGCAGGCAAACTGACCGTAATACCAATGCCTAATGCTTTTCGGTTAAAGTCATCAATACGTTGAATGTGCTAAAACGGCGTTGATTTTGACTACTGTCACTCATAAAATCTATTGATTCACATTCACCCTGTTTATTAGGAAGTAATAACTTTTCAGGGGTTAGGGGGGAATACGCTTTTTACGCTTTATTCTAATGTTTAGTTTTAATTCGCAATACACCCGATAAACACGTTTACGATTCCATTTATAGTCGAGTTTTCGAATACGACGAAAACATTTAGGAAAACCCCAGCGTAAATGTTTTTCCGCTATATCGCTTAATATTAGCGTAATCATTGAATCATCCAAAATATCAGGCTGATAATAGTAGGCACAACGACTTAATCTCACAATACACAGCTCATGGCAATTAAGATCGATTTAGTGGCTTGTAGCTCTTTTTCCCATGCTTTTCGTTCCTTGGGTGGGCATTAGCGCTTTTTTATGATTTCTTCCTGAAGCTGGGATTTTAAATTTAACTCGGCAACCATCTGTTTAATTTTGCGATTTTCGGACTCAAGTTCTTTTAAGCGTTTGATATCTGAAATTTCCATACTACCGTATTTTTCCTGCCATTGATAAAAAATTGAATTGCCCATCCCATATTTTCGGCAAAACTCTTTAACAGAAATACCTGCTTCTGCTTCTTTTAATATCGGTACGATTTGGTGCTCTGTCATCTTTTTCATGTTTCGATCCTCTTTTACTTTTATCATAGAAAATTTTCTATTTTTTTGCTGTACTATTTTAGGGGGTAGTTACACTTTAACCAAGCATAATAACCTGACGTACTGGCGCCAAGCAACGGACATATTTTGTTAATGGGATAGGCTGTTAAATGATTTTTCATATAGGCGTACTTCACCGACTGGGATTGTTGATGAAGTACACATGCGCCTTTTTTAGTATGCCATTCGCCATTTTCAGTTCTTTAATTTCTTTTTCTAACGCTATAATTCGCTGTTGCTCAGCCATTAACTCTCGACGATTGGTTTTATTCGAGACAAGTAAAATGTATTTTGGCTATAATCAATTTTCTTGTTTTTTTAATCAATGACGTGTTTTGAAGTGGTTGGCGGGGGATTTTAGGTGTGAAAAACGCGTGGGATGGTTGGTTTAAGTTATTTATTATTTTGAATAATTTTTTTGTGCAGCATATAAGGTTAAGAAGTCAAAAAGTGTCATTGTTTTTACGTTGTGGGCATTAGCAACATTAGGTATTATTATTCGTTTTTTTACATTCTCTTCAAACTTCTCATCTGTTACTATTACATAGTTGTTTTTCATTGCGTGAGCAATTAAGAATGCATCAGCTTTATCCAGATTAGCAAAGTCAGTTTTTGCTTTTTCCTTTATTTTCTGGTTTTGAGTCCAGTTCATTAATATTCCGTAACAATTTATTGAAGACATCTCATCTTCAATAAATGAATCTGGAACTGTATTTTTTATCCAGTCACTTATTTCATTATTTTTAAATAAAAGCTCTTTTTTAACGGCATTTATGCTATAGACAATTTTTTTGTTATATAATTTTTATAAAAAATCCCAAAGCGGTTAGCTATGTTTTATTTAGAACAATTATCTTTTACGTCTAAATATCCTATGTTCAACCATTGTGCCAACAATTCTGATTTGTTGGTTTAATGTGCTCATTGTTGTGTAATCGGGATTAAGAGGGATAAGCTCAAATTGCATTCTTTCATGCTCATCATATCCCAACTCTCGGTATTTTTTAAAAGTGGCTTCTGATTCACCGTTCATAGCGACCACAAATT
>NZ_JBXSQJ010000009.1:0-88277 GCF_057063585.1 Gilliamella sp. X-60
TCAATAACTGTCTCTGACATATTCAAATGAATCTTCAGTGTCACTTATCAAGACTTAATTTTTAAGTCCGTAGACTTTTCATTCTTTGTCTCGCAAGTGCCCACACAGATTGTCTGTTTCTTTTTTTAAAGAGCTGACAGCTTCAATATCTAATCAACTTTTGTTAATTTAGTTTGCTGTCTCAAGGTCTGCGTATACTACGCTACACTTTTTTATTCGTCAAGATCTTTTTTCAAATTTTCGATCTTATTTTTAACTCACTCACCGCCTGCTTGTCGCTGACTGCGTGTCAGTGGATGCGCATTATAGAGGCTTCTTTTTTTTTAGCAAGCAAAAAAGATTAAATATTTATTCGTTAGCGCAATATTCAAACATCAGAAACTTTAATAGTATGATATTTATTAAGATTATAATCAGATAATTTTTTAATCAATTTTTCTACAGACTGATTATAGTTGGTACTCAGTACAATATTTTCAGATGCTGATAAAGGTTTTTGATTCAGAACGTATTTATCATTTAACAAATTATAAACTCTTGTTGCAATCGCATTGCCTGAATCTATAAAGGTAGCTTGAGGAAAAATCATCTGTAATTCTTTTTTAATAAAAGGATAATGCGTACAACCAAGCACTATTGTATCGGGGATTGTTTGTAATTCAAGCCAAGGTTGCATTAATTCTTTCAGTTGTTGCATATCTACAGTACCACCTTGTAATTTATTTTCGGCTATAAGTGCTAATTCTGAGAGGCCTAACAACTGAACAGTACAATGCGTTGCAAATTGCCGGATTAAATCTATTATATACGTTCTTTTAATTGTAGCTTTGGTTGCTAATAACCCTATACATTTATTTTTAGTAAGCAAACTAGCTGGTTTAATCGCAGGTACAACACCAATGATAGGAAACGAAAATTTAGAGCGCAAACTAGGCAAACAGATAGTGCTAGCAGTATTACAGGCAATGACCGCTAAATCAATTGAGTAAAATTGAGTAACAGCTTCAATGACCGAATTTACTCTATTAATTAACAATTCTGACGATTTATCTCCATAAGGAAACATTTCATTATCGAATGCATAAATATAATGTACATTAGGTATTTTATTATAGATTTCATTATAAACAGATAAACCACCAATACCTGAATCAAATACTAAAACTGAAGGAAATTGTTTTGTGATGCTCATTTTTAGCTATAGGTTATTAAATAATAAATTAGAAACGCGCAATATCGTAAATTGATTAAAAATTAAAGCAAGTAATTTTAGCTAAACCACAATGCTGCATTTTGTTCGATAAATTATAAGCTAGACGTCTAGATGGTAAAACTGCTAAAATAAATACATTAAAGTTGAATTTTATATTTCAATCATTATGCAAAATTAATTTAAGGAAAGTATCCATGTCAGAATTTTTATTTACTTCAGAATCTGTTTCAGAAGGTCATCCAGATAAAATTGCCGATCAAATATCTGATGCCGTACTTGATGCAATATTAAAGCAAGACCCAAAAGCGCGTGTTGCTTGTGAAACATATGTAAAAACGGGTATGGCTTTAGTTGGTGGTGAAATCACTACTTCAGCTTGGGTAGATATTGAGGAATTAACTCGAAAAACCATTAATGATATTGGTTATACCAGTTCTGAAATGGGATTTGATGCAAATTCATGTGCGGTGCTGAATGCTATTGGCAAGCAATCTCCTGACATCAATCAAGGTGTCGATCGACAAGATCCACTAGAACAGGGTGCGGGCGATCAAGGTATTATGTTTGGTTATGCGACCAATGAAATGCCAAACTTTATGCCTGCAGCCATAAGTTATGCTCATGATTTAATGCGTCGCCAAGCAGAAGTCAGAAAAAATGGCACACTTCCTTGGTTAAGGCCCGATGCAAAAAGCCAAGTCACATTAATTTACCAAGACGGTCAAGTAAAAGGGGTTGATACTATCGTTTTATCTACACAGCATTCAGAAGCCATTGAACAAAAAGCATTACATGAAGCTGTTATGGAAGAAATCATTAAACCTACATTACCAACCGAATGGTTAACTTCAAGGACAAAATACTTTATTAATCCAACTGGACGCTTCGTTATTGGTGGTCCAATGGGAGATTGTGGGTTAACTGGCCGCAAAATTATTGTAGATACTTATGGCGGAGCCGCACGTCATGGCGGTGGTGCTTTTTCAGGAAAAGATCCGTCAAAAGTTGACCGTTCAGCAGCTTATGCTGCACGCTATGTTGCCAAAAATATTGTTGCGGCTGGACTTGCTGACAGATGTGAATTACAGATATCTTACGCAATTGGTATTGCCAATCCTACATCAATTTATGTTAATACTTTTGGCACTGAAAAAATCGATCACCATAAAATTGTTTCACTTATCAAAGAATTTTTTGACTTAAGACCTTATGGATTGATTCAGATGCTTGACCTCATTCAGCCAATTTACCAACAAACTGCAAGTTATGGTCATTTTGGGCGAGATATCTTCCCTTGGGAAAAAACCGATAAAGCAGCACTACTTCGCGATGCAGCAGGATTATAAACGCATCCCAATTTATTTACATAATCAGGTAATGGCTTGTTTAAGAACTTACTTAATACAAGCCAATCAACTTCTACATACTCAATATAAAGAGCCTAAAATTGTCTATAAGCCCAAAGGTAGCATTGCAGGTAGTGCCTTTTTATTACGTTGGGAAATTCAACTTAATTCAATAATGTTATTAGAAAATGGTACACATTTTATTGAGGAAGTTGTACCTCATGAATTGGCACATCTAATTGTTTTTAAGGAATTTGGAAAAGTAAAGCCACACGGTAAACAATGGCAATATATTATGTCCAAAATATTAGGCAAAATTCCAACTACAACTCATCATTTTACAGTTCAACGCAATACTTATTTATACAACTGCAAGTGTCAACAACATCACCTAACATCTATAAGACACAATAAAATTCAAAATAATAAAACTAGTTATTTATGTCGTAAATGCGGTACTATACTCAAACTTAAACGTGCTAATTAATATTAAAATATTGTATGTGTAAATTAGATTTCCATTTTTACAAAAGTTCCTTATCGATTGTTATTCTTGGTATTATTCTTTATATTATAGGTAATTTCTTTATACCTTTATATAATGGACTTACCGTTACTCTTATTGAACATGTTCAATCACTCTTTTTATTATTTATGTGCTGCTATACCTATTGTTATGCAAAAAAAATAGCTGAACATTCAGAGCTATATAAATTTTGGATTTGGACAATATTTTGGTGGTTGATGCTTTTTGGTCGGGGAATTAGCTGGGGGCGAGACTTTTTTCCTGAAGTACCGCGTTTTTATTATAAAATTATTGCTAGTTTTTTAATAGCACTTCCAATACTCAGTATATTTTTACCTACAATTCGCCGAGAAATTGTTCGTCGCTACAAATTTGAAAAAATTCCAGTTTGGCATATATTTTTAGCTTTTTTATTCTTGGGTATAGCTGATATTGCAGAACACCGCCGCATTGGCCATGAATTATTAGTTATAACAAGGGATCGAAAAGATTTAATAGAAGAATTAATGGAAATCCCCTGCCTTCTTTGTTTAGCTTTAACGACCTTTTATATGCAAAAAAATGAACAAAAGAAGGAGAATTTATAATGTTAAGCTATCGTCATAGTTATCATGCTGGTAATCATGCGGATGTATTAAAACATATTGTTTTAACATTCTGTATTGAATCATTAAAAGAAAAAGAAAAACCTTTTTTATATTTAGATACACATTCAGGCGCTGGCCGATACCTATTAAAGAGTGAACATGCTGCAAAAACAGGTGAATATTTATTAGGAATTAATTTGATTTGGCAACAATCAAATATCCCTCAATTGCTCAATACCTATATATCGGTACTAAGACGATATAATCCTTTTGATGAATTAAAATATTATCCTGGCTCACCATTAATTGCTAAGCAATTATTACGTGAGCAAGACAAGCTCAATCTCACCGAATTACATCCAACCGATTATCCTTTATTAAAACAAGAATTTAATAAAGATAAACGAACAAGAGTATTACGTGAAGATGGCTTTTCTCAATTAAAATCGAAGTTACCACCAAATTCACGCCGTGGGATAATATTGATCGATCCTTCCTATGAAATAAAAGACGATTATCAAAGAATACCTACAGCACTGTTTGAAGCCTATAAGCGTTTTGCTACTGGTATCTATTTAATTTGGTATCCTGTAGTATCTCGTAGTCAAACGCAAAAAATGATTGATGGCATTGTGAATTTAGGTATTAAACGAATTTCACAGTTTGAGCTAGCAATAAAACCAGACAATAACCAAAAAGGCATGACCGCATCAGGGATGATAGTAATTAACCCACCATGGAAATTACATGAACAAATGAGTATAGTTATGCCATGGCTAAAAACAACGTTAGATAGTGAAAAGACTGGAAGTTTTATTATTAAAGAACTCGTTTCTGAATAGTTTTATTAGTTATCTATTGTCAAAAACTTTCAGGAAAGTATATGTTTCAATAAAAAATCACGGAAAAAAGTGACAAGAAAATAAATAAATCCATAAGATCACAGTCAATAATAACGATAAAAATACAGCTGCTGAACCATAATCCTTCGCTCGGCCAGATAGCTCATGTCTTTCATGGCCGATACGATCAACAACACACTCAATTGCACTATTAATTAACTCGGTGATCATCACAACACCGATCGAACCAAGTAATAAGATGCGTTCATAAATAGAAAAATCAACCAGCATTACAATGACATAAGCCAAACCCAATACAATTAACTCTTGACGAAATGCAGCCTCATGTTTAATGGCTGATTTTAAACCTTTTAAAGAGTATTTCGTCGCATTAAAGATACGAAGTAATCCTGTCGATTTTTTCATTATACTGTCCCTGATTTAAATTATCTTACATAACCATAGTTCATCAAACGTTGAAATCTTCTTTCTAGTAATACAGATAAATCCATACTTTCAAGTTCATCAAGATCACTAAGTAGCTGGGTTTTGAGTGAAACAGATATAGCGGTATAATCTCGGTGAGCCCCACCAAGTGGCTCAGGCACGATTGAATCAATCAAATTTAACTTTAATAAATTATCTGCTGTCATATTCATGGCTTCAGCAGCAACAGGAGCTTTATCAGCACTTTTCCACAAAATAGAAGCACAGCCTTCTGGTGAGATCACAGAATAAGTACTATATTGAAGCATGTTTACTTTATCTGCTACACCAATCGCTAGTGCTCCCCCAGATCCACCTTCACCAATGACTGTACAAATGGTGGGCACTTTAAGGCGTGACATTTCTCTTAAATTACGTGCAATAGCTTCTGCTTGACCCCGTTCTTCAGCACCAATACCAGGATACGCCCCAGGAGTATCAATAAAAGTGATAATTGGTAATTTAAAACGTTCGGCTAATTGCATTAACCGTAAAGCTTTACGATAACCCTCTGGGGCTGGCATACCAAAGTTTCGATAAATCTTCTGTTTAGTTTCACGACCTTTTTGATGACCAATAACTACCACTGTCCGCCCATCGATACGTGCAATGCCACCAACAATTGCTTTATCATCAGCATAAGCTCTATCACCGGCTAATTCATCAAAATCAGTAAAAATTTCTTTTATATAATCCAATGTATAAGGACGATTTGGATGTCTAGCTAGTTGTGCAATTTCCCAAGGGGTTAAATTAGCAAATATTTTTTTTGTTAATTCACGGCTTTTTTTATGTAATTGCTTAATCTCTTTATCTAAATTAATATCTAATTCAACTTGTTGTGAATCAATATTCTTTAAGGAATTAATTTTTGCTTCTAATTCCGCGATCGGCTTTTCAAATTCCAAAAAATTGTTCATAACGTTTGTAATTGCCTCTTAATTCATTCGGTACTTTAAAAAATACACTATTCAATAGTATACTGACTAATTCTGAAGATAAAATTAAACCAATTCTACTATGTAATACTCATTGAAGTCACCTATATTTATATTAATAGGCTTCAACTTTTCCAAAATTTAGCTACATAAACTTAATAGAAGCAGTTTTTTTATTCACCAATGTTAATAATCAAACTGCTATTCATAAGTTTATTTAAATTATTCAAAATCAAATTCAATACGGTCAATACCAAGTAATGTCTTTAACTCAACTATCAAAGCATCTTCAGGAATGATCCTCCATGTCGTGCCAAATTGAATCCTAACAACTAAATCATCTCGATGATAATATAAGTTAACTGGCACACTGCCATGCCGATAAGGTTCAAACAATTGTTGTAAACGCTGCAATATTGCTTGATTTGTTTCGCTTTCAGTTAAAGTAATCGACAATCCTTTTACATATTTAGCTCGAGCATCTTTTAGATCAGCAATATCGCGCACTGATATTTTAAAACCACCATTAAAATCATCATTACTAACTTGACCGGTAACAATTAAGATCTTATCTTTTACAAGTAAATGCCCGAAATTATCTAAAGACTCCGCAAAAAGCATACCGTCAATACGCCCAGAACGATCGTCCAAGGTGAACAAACCGATTTTTTTACCTTTTTTAGTAATGCGAACCCGAGCATCAGTAACAATACCAGCAAAAGTAACCATCTTACCCCAACCCGTTGGAGAAGCTTCACTAATTCTCAGTCCTCCGGTATAACGGTTTAATTCTTTTAAATATTGTGTTACTGGATGCCCCGTTAAATAAAGTCCTAACGCTTCACGTTCGCCATCAAGCAAAACTTGATCGGGTAATTCGGGAACTGCAGCATAAGCATGCTCAACTTGTTCAGGCTCTTCCGCCAAAACACCAAACATATCTTCTTGACCAATATCTTGCGCTTTAGCATATTGATCTGCCGCTTGCATTGCATCATTAATGCTATGCAATATAGCCGCTCGATGCGGTCCTAATTTATCAAAAGCTCCTGCCATAGTGAGTTTTTCAAGTACTCGACGATTGATCTTCTTCATATCAGTTCGAGCACAAAGTTCGAAAATATTTTTGAAATATCCCCCACTGTTACGTGCTTCAACAATTGCCTCAATAGGCCCTTCACCGACACCTTTTATAGCTCCAATACCGTAAACAATCTCACCTTTATCATTTACATGAAAGTGATACAGGCCACTATTGATATCAGGAGGATTGACTTTTAACCCCATCCGTAAACATTCATCAACCAAACCAACAATTTTATCAGTATTATCCATATCGGCAGTCATAACCGCAGCCATAAATTCGGCAGGATAGTGAGTTTTTAACCATAAAGTTTGATAAGAAACAAGTGCATAAGCTGCCGAGTGAGATTTATTAAAACCATATCCGGCAAATTTTTCAACCAAATCAAATATTCGCATCGACAGCTCACCATCAACGCCTTGTTTTTCAGCACCTTCTTTAAAAATAGAACGTTGCTTTGCCATCTCTTCAGGTTTTTTCTTACCCATAGCTCGGCGCAATAAATCAGCACCTCCCAGTGTATAACCTGAAAGAGTCTGTGCGATTTGCATAACTTGTTCTTGATATAAAATAATACCATAAGTGGGTTCTAAAATAGGTTTTAATGAGTCGTGTTGGTACTTAATATCAGGGTAAGAAACCTCTTCTCGTCCGTGTTTTCGGTCAATAAAATTGTCGACCATACCTGATTGTAGGGGACCTGGACGGAATAATGCGACTAAAGCGATCATATCCTCAAAACAGTCAGGCTTTAAACGTCTTATTAAATCTTTCATGCCACGGGATTCAAGTTGGAACACCGCTGTAGTTTCAGCTTTTAATAATAATTCGAAAGATTTTTCATCATCTAAAGGAATTCGAGTAATATCGACTTTTTCTTTACCCTCTCGCAGCTGACGTTCATTAATCATTTTGATTGCCCAATCAATAATGGTTAATGTCCGTAAGCCTAGAAAGTCAAATTTCACAAGACCTGCATATTCCACATCATTTTTATCAAATTGAGTAACAGGATGATGGCCTTCTGGATCACAATAAATTGGCGAAAAATCAGTAATCTTAGTTGGTGAGATCACAACACCACCGGCATGCTTACCAGCATTTCGAGTTACACCTTCCAATTGCCGTGCGATGTCGATTAATGATTTGACTTCTTCATTATTATCATATAACTCTTGTAACTGAGGCTCAATTTCAAAAGCTTTGGTTAGTGTCATACCTGGATCTAAAGGTATTAATTTTGAAATACGATCGACAAACCCATAAGGATGCCCAAGCACTCTTCCAACATCTCGGATTACTGCTTTAGCTGCCATGGTACCAAAGGTTATAATTTGAGAAACCGCATCTCGTCCATACATATCAGCGACATGATCAATAACCAGATCGCGTTTTTCCATACAGAAATCAACATCAAAGTCTGGCATTGAAACACGTTCTGGATTTAAAAAACGTTCAAAAAGTAAATCAAACTCAAGTGGATCCAAATCGGTAATTTTCAAAGCATACGCAACTAGCGAGCCAGCACCAGAACCTCGCCCTGGCCCTACTGGAATATCATTATCTTTTGACCATTGTATAAACTCCATGACAATCAGAAAGTAACCAGGAAAACCCATTTGGTTAATTACTGTTAATTCGGTTTCTAAGCGCTCGTCATATTCTGGTCGTCTTTGCTTTCTAATTGCTGGATCGGGAAATAAAAACGCTAGCCTTTCTTCTAACCCTTCACGTGATTTATGCACTAAAAAGTCTTCAGTAGACATATCGCCGGTTGGAAATTTAGGTAAAAAATATTCGCCTAATCGGATAGAAACATTACAGCGTTTAGCTATTTCAACACTATTTTCCAGTGCTTCAGGAATATCAGAAAATAGTTCGCACATTTCCTGTTCTGAACGTAGATATTGCTCTGCCGAATAGTTTTTAGGTCTAGAAGGATCTTCTAGCGTATTACCATCATGAATAGCGACACGAATCTCGTGAGCATCAAAATCAGAAGATTTCAAAAATCGAACATCATTAGTTGCAACAACGGGTAACGAATATTGTTCAGCCAAATTCACAGCTCGATGAATAAATAGCTCTTCATTGGTTCGTTTAGTGCGTACTAATTCAAAATAAAAATGCTTACCAAAATTTTCAAGATAAAAATTAATAGCATTATCAACGATTATTTGATTATTACGAACAATACCGATCCCAATATCACTTTCTCGCCCTGCTAATACAATTAATCCAGCTCGGTGCTCAATTAGCCAGTCATTATCAACAACTGGCAAATCACCGACATATCCTCGCTGATAAGCTTTAGAAATCAACAAAGTAAGATTTTGATATCCTTGATTATTAGCTGCTAAAAGAGTTAAACGATAAATATCATCAGGCATTTGAGAACTTCTAATAGCAAGATCTGCACCAATGATCGGTTTAATACCTTTTGACATTGCTGAACCATAAAACTTAACTAATCCACAAAGATTAGTAAAATCTGTGATCGCAAAAGCCGGCATCTGTAACTTGCTCACTTCATTTACTAATGTGCCAACTTTCGCAATTCCATCAACCATCGAGAAATCACTATGCAAATGAAGATGAATAAATTTAGGTTCCGCCATAATTACCAGAAGTGAAGCTATAAAGTTATTGTGAAATTATAACACAAGCAAGAGGGATATTCTTATTCTCTTTAATTGTTAGTTCAAACTGAGAAAAGATAAAGGTTCTTTTCATGATAAGATTTATAAGTGAAAAATCATTTATTAAAGATATTCCGCCAATAGATATTATCGGCGGATAGCAAGAAATTAGATTTTCTTAAATAATACTGAACCATTGGTTCCACCAAAACCAAAAGAATTACAAAGTGCGTATTCTAAATTCTTAACTTGACGTGCTGTATGCGGAACATAATCAAGATCACAACCCTCATCAGGATTATCAAGGTTAATTGTTGGTGGCACAGCTTGATCACGCAGTGCAAGTACAGTGAAAATAGATTCAACCGCTCCAGCAGCACCCAATAAATGACCTATCATTGATTTAGTTGAACTAACCATAACTTTGTTGGCATTTTCTTTAAAAATACTTTTTACGGCTTCAGTTTCAGCTTTATCGCCAGCAGGTGTCGATGTACCATGAGCATTGATATAGCCAACCTGCTCATGGTTAATGCCTGCATCACGCAGTGCACATTGCATTGCTAAAGCCGCACCACTGCCATCAGCTGGAGGTGAAGTCATATGATAAGCATCACCACTCATACCAAATCCAACCAGTTCAGCATAGATTTTAGCTCCTCGCTTTTTGGCGTGTTCATATTCTTCTAAGAACATAATACCAGCACCATCACCAAGCACAAAACCATCACGATCTTTATCCCATGGACGACTTGCACCTTTAGGATCATCATTATTGGTCGATAATGCACGAGCAGCACCAAAACCACCAATACCAAGTGGAGTACTAGCTTTTTCTCCCCCACCAGCTAACATCGCATCTGCATCACCATAAGCAATCATACGTGCAGCATGACCAATATTGTGCACACCAGAAGAACATGCTGTTGCTATAGTAATACTTGGCCCTTTTAATCCATAAATAATGGATAAATGACCAGCAATCATATTAACAATTGTTGATGGTACAAAAAAAGGACTGATTTTACGCGGTCCACCATTGACTAATGCACTGTGGTTCTCTTCAATCAATCCAAGTCCACCAATACCTGAACCTATAGCACAGCCAATACGTTTTGCGTTTTCTTCCGTGATCTCAATGCCAGCATCTTGCATTGCTTGCATACCCGCAGCGATACCATATTGGATAAAATAATCCATTTTACGCGCATCTTTGCGTGAAATATTATAATCTTCGCCATTAAAGTTTTTAACCATCGCTGCGAAGCGCGTTGCGAAAGGGGCAGTATCAAAGTGCTCTATGAGTTCAACGCCACTTTGTCCAGCTAATAAAGCTTGCCAAGTGGATTCAACTGTATTACCTACAGGAGATATCATGCCCATTCCAGTAACAACAACTCTGCGTTTAGACACATTGTCCTCCAGGAAAGGATTGAAATGAAATTTGAATCATTGAAAATTTTATTTCGAGTTTTCTAAGGATTTATATCAAGTTTTCTTTAGTTTAAAAATTATAAACACAAATACAAACTAGGCGATCATTTGACCGCCTATTATGAAAACTCTGCTAACCTTATTGATTTGCAGTAATATAATCGATTGCTGATTGAACAGTTGTAATTTTTTCAGCTTCTTCATCAGGAATTTCAGTATCAAATTCTTCTTCTAAAGCCATAACTAATTCAACCGTATCAAGAGAGTCAGCGCCAAGATCTTCAATGAAAGAAGATTCGTTTTTAACTTCTTCCTCTTTTACACCAAGTTGCTCAACAATAATTTTCTTAA
Source organism: Gilliamella sp. X-60 (assembly GCF_057063585.1). NCBI lineage: Bacteria > Pseudomonadati > Pseudomonadota > Gammaproteobacteria > Orbales > Orbaceae > Gilliamella > Gilliamella sp. X-60. Next base: position 11,447 of record NZ_JBXSQJ010000009.1, read on the forward strand.
CTCGCTCTTCAATAGTGCTCATACTCTTTTTTTTCCTATAAAAATCGCCGAAAGTGGCGGTGAATGTAAGTTTATAAAATGTTGAAAAAGATGCCAATCATTTTTCAACCCAATTGCTTATTTCTTATTCAAAACATCAAAGTGTTGACCCATTTTACACTATTCTAGCCAATTACACCATATACATGCCACCATTGACATGTAAAGTTTCACCAGTAATGTAAGATGCTTCATCTGAAACCAAAAAGGCAACCGCATTAGCGATTTCTGTTGGCTCACCTAAACGCCCTGCAGGAACTTGCGCTAATGTTAACGCTTTTTGTTCCTCAGTCAATGCATCAGTCATATCAGTTGCAATAAAACCAGGTGCAACAACATTAACCGTAATACCACGAGATGCCACTTCGCGAGCTAATGATTTACTAAAACCAATTAATCCTGCTTTCGCAGCCGCATAGTTAGCTTGGCCGGCATTCCCCATTGTACCAACTACTGAGCCAATAGTAACAATTCTGCCATAGCGTTTTTTCATCATTGCACGCATTAATGCTTTAGATAAACGAAAAACGGATGTTAAATTAGTATCTAAAATATCTTGCCATTCATCTTCTTTCATTCGCATTAATAAATTATCACGCGTAATACCTGCGTTATTGACTAGAATGTCAATATCACCAAATTCAGCTTTTATTGCACTAATCACAGATTCAATTGATGTTTCATCTGTTACATTTAAAGTAAAGCCTTTTCCATTTTTTCCTAAGTATTGGCCAATCGCTTCAGCACCTTTTTCAGTTGTGGCTGTACCTATAACCGTTGCACCACATGAAACTAATTTTTCTGCTATTGCTTTACCAATTCCTCGACTTGCACCGGTAACTAAAGCAATTTTTCCTGATAGATTCATAACTACCTCTTTTATCCTTTACTTTGTGTTTTCTAATGCCATTTCTAATGATGCTTTATCATTAACTGCCAAACCAGAAAGTGTATCTACAATACGTTTAGTTAAGCCTGTTAACACCTTACCTGGCCCCATTTCAACTAAAAGTGTTACATCTTGTTTTGCTATATATTCAACAGTTTCTGTCCAACGTACAGGGCTATAAAGCTGAGAAATCAATGCCGTTTTGATTTTTTCTGCTGATGTTTCAACTTTAACATCGACATTATTAATAACCGCAAACTTTGGCGTGCTAAATGATATCTCGTTTAACGTCGTTGCTAATTTATCAGCAGCTGGTTTCATCAATGCGCAGTGTGATGGCACACTGACAGCAAGTGGTAATGCACGTTTTGCACCAGCTTCTTTACATAATGCGCCAGCACGTTCAACGGCTTCTTTATTACCTGCAATAACAACTTGCCCCGGAGAATTAAAATTTACAGGAGCAACTATTTGATCTTGTGCTGCTTGTTCACATGCTTTGCTAATGGATGCGTTATCCAATCCAATAATGGCATACATTGCCCCCGTACCACTTGGTACTGCTTCTTGCATCAGCTTTCCACGTAATTCAACCAATTTAATTGCATCTTTGAAATCAATCACACCAGCGCAAACTAATGCCGAATATTCACCCAAACTATGACCTGCCATAAAATCAGGTTGAGCACCATTAACACTTTGCCACACTCTAAATATTGCAACAGATGAAGCAAGTAGCGCTGGTTGCGTTTGCCAAGTTTTATTTAACTCTTCTGTTGGACCTTTTTGTACTAAATCCCACAAATCATAAGCAAGCATTTCAGAAGCTTCATCAAATGTGGATTTCACAATCGAGAAATCATCAGCAAAATCTTTTAACATGCCGACAGCTTGTGAGCCTTGTCCTGGAAATACCATTGCAAATTTGGTCATTATTTAAATCCTTGATCATTAAAAATACATTGTAAACTAAAATCTAACTAGCGCAGAACCCCAAACAAATCCACCGCCAAAGGCTTCTAATAAAATTAGGTGACCCCGTTGAATTCGACCATCTCGCACGCCAGCATCTAAAGCACAAGGCACAGAAGCGGCAGAGGTGTTACCCTGCTTATCCAATGTGACAATGACCTTACTCATATCCATATCTAGGCGTTTTGCAGTTGCTGAAATAATTCTTAAATTAGCTTGATGTGGTACTAACCAATCTAAATCAGCTTTGTTAAACGCATTCTCAGTTAAAAGTTCATCAACCAAATTTGAAAGCTCTTTAACCGCCACTTTAAACACTTCATTGCCATGCATGGTCATGTAAACTGGATCATTTATATCACGGCGATCAACATATGGATATTTTAATAAGTCACCATAACGACCATCAGCATGAAGATGTGAAGCAATAATACCCGGCTCTTCTGATGCACCAACAACAACCGCTCCTGCACCATCACCAAAAATGATAATAGTCCCTCGGTCATTTGGATCAACACCACGAGTTAACATGTCTGAACCAACAACTAAGGCATTCTTAATTGTACCACTTTTAATATATTTATCGGCAATATCAAGCGCATAAACAAATCCAGAGCAAGCGGCAGATACATCGAATGCAACAACATCACTAATACCTAATTTCGCTTGTAATTCTGTTGCTGAACTTGGAAATGCATTGGCCGAAGTTGCCGTTGCAACAATAATCATACCAATTTCTTCTTTAGCGATATTGGCCATTTCAATTGCATTTATAGCAGCTTCATAAGCCATACTCGTTACAGTTTCATTTAGCTCTGCAATCCGTCTTTCTTTGATACCAGTACGTGTTGTGATCCATTCATCACTAGTATCGACCATTTTTTCAAGATCTGCATTAGTTCTTATCTGTTTTGGAAGATAACTTCCAGTTCCTAATATCTTTGTATACATCTAATTATTCGCTCTTGGGTAGTGCGGAAGAAAGGCTCATTGCTATCTTCTCAGGTATATTTGTTTGTATAGCCAAAATAGCTTGTTCAATTGCTGCAAAAAATGATTTTTGATTGGCACTACCATGACTTTTGATCACAATACTTCGAAGTCCAAGCAAACAAGCACCATTATATCGTCCAGGTTCCAAATAACCAAAATTTTTTGAGAACTTTCTCTGTAACCATTTACTTAATAGTTTCATTAATAATGAATTATTACCAAGGGACAACTTAAATGAAGACATGAAAATTTTAACTAAGCCTTCGACTGTTTTTAACGTCACATTGCCAACAAAGCCATCACATACTAATACATCTGTTTTTCCGGTTAGAAGCTCATTACCTTCTAAATAGCCGATATAATTAATCTGATCATTTGATTTTAAAATAGAAGCAGCTGCACGTATTTTATCCAATCCTTTGATGTCTTCTTCACCTATATTAAGTAAGGCAACCCGAGGCGTTTCAATTTTTAGTACTGTTTTAGCTAATATTTCACCCATTATGGCAAATTGTACTAGCATATCACTATCACATTCAGCATTAGCACCTAAATCCAGCACCACCGTACTTTGATTATTTAATGCAGGAATAGTGGCAACTAAGGCAGGGCGATCAATGCCGGTTAAAGAGTGCAATAAAAGTTTAGACAACCCCATCAATGCGCCAGTATTGCCAGCACTTACACAGGCTTGAGCCTTGTTATCTTTAACCAGTTCAAGCGCTATTCTCATTGATGACCCTTGACTATGGCGAATCGCATAAGCAGGCTTCATATCATTAGCTATAACGGTAGTCGATTCGGTCAAAATTAACCGCCCCTTTTGCTGATATTGAGAGACAAGTTTTACATTTTCTTTTGACAAAAAAAGACTAATTTCTGCTGGATCGCCCACCAGAAAAATAGAAAGGTTTGGATAACAATTTAGCGCTTGTATTGTAGCAGGAACAACAACACGAGGACCGAAGTCCCCGCTCATAGCATCTAACGCAATGGTTAGATTATCCAAAATGTCACCTGAGGATTTCTAATTAGGTAATAATTATTTAGAAATCACTTTACGACCACGATAATAACCATCTGCGGTTACATGATGACGTAAATGTGTTTTACCTGATTCATCAACTGAGATATTAGCAACAGTTAATGCATCATGAGAACGACGCATACCACGTTTTGCACGAGTTTTACGATTCTGTTGAACAGCCATGGATTTACCCCTTATTCTTTAAACTAACTAAAATTGCAAATGGATTCGGTTTTTCATTCTCACTTGGAATGTCACCAAATACCATATCAGCCTCTGACACTTCGCAGTGTTTACTATCATGTACCGGCGCAATTGGCAACGAAAGAATAATTTCGTCCTCAAGTAACGCTAATATATCTACTTCGCCAAACTCGTTGATTAAAACGGGTTCATAATGTTCCGGTAGCGCCTCTGCTTGAGCATCGCTCTTAACAGGACTAAATTTATTCATCACATGAACTTCAGTGATAAAAGGTTTAAAACAACGTTGACAAACTTGTTCTAACGTCATTTTTGCATCAATTGTAATAATACAAAGCCGTTGCTCATCAAATTCAAAAGACAAGCTGCACTCTAGATCACTTTGCGGACTTTCAACCCTTGTTACACTTTTAGCTGGATAATATCCAATATAATCAAGCCTTTTTTGTGCCGCTTTAATTGGATCAATTGTTAATGGCAATTTATTTTGCATAAAATATGCATGCTACCTTAAAAATTTATGTAGTGTAGCTAAAAACTACACAATGCCGTAAGGCGCGCATATTACCTTTAAATCATGATTTCGTCAATGGGCACAAACAAGATAATTCGTTTTACTCATTGATTATTACCTTAATATTCATTCTGAATATTTTTTTACTTTTGTAAAAAAGTTTCGGTAAAAATAAGATTTACGTCTAAAAACAATAAATATGCTTATCTACCAATTATGGCAGTCGACCAAAGCTATCTTTAACGATTGCACAAAAATCATCAAACGTTTTGCTATCTAATAAACGCTTAGTTGATCTTTCTTTGACAAAGTTTACAAATAAATTATAAATGCGCATTGCATTTTCATATTCATCTTTACTGATTGCCAATAAAAAAATAACATGAGCAATTTTATTCTTATCCCATACGATACCTTGTGGAGCTAATATAGTCGTTACTATGGTTTTTTTAGCCAGCAACCCGACAGAGTGGGGAATAGCAATATTTTCACCTAATAGTGTGGACACTATTGACTCTCGTTCAATGACTGACGGATAGAAATCTACATCTACATACCCCGCTTGCTTAAGTTTTTTACAAACATTTTTTAAAAGGTCTTTTTGTGTCATTGATTGTTCAATAATGAAAAAAAACTTTTCATTAAAAAAATGCTCAATAATATAAGGCATTGTTCTATCAATCATTGCCAACCGCCCCAATTGTTCAAGCTGATAAGGCGTCGGAAATGGTGAAATTTTAACTATTTGCTTATTTTTTTCTGTTAAACGAATGGTTGAAACAACAAAATCTTCTTTAATATTTGCCAGTTGCTCGTATTCTCTATAAGAAAGGATTCGATTTATTTTAATATGTGGAAAATCCCGTTTAATTTTTGATTCAATCATACGCAAAGCTGCATTACCAAGTTCACTTACAAGTAAAATTTGTGCATATCTTTCATGTCCTGCACTATAATTACGCTCTAAGGCTACACCAATATGTACAGCTAAATAACTAATTTCGTCTTCCGTCATTTTGGATTCAGTATATTGTTCAGTGTTAGTAAGCGCAGATAACGTAATATCATAAGCAAAAGGATAATATTGTTTTATCTCCCGTAATAAAGGATTCGTTGTGCGGATTTGATATTTAATTCGCGACAACATTGATGAAATATGAATTAATATATCTTGACGTAACTTTTTATCTTCCCATAAATTATAATGATAAGTATTATTAATATAAGATAATATATGATTAATCAATGCCAAGCTTTTTGACTGATTTGGCGAATCCATAATAGTGCGAGAATAAATCTGAGCACATAAATAATTAAATTCCGCATCAGAAAGCACGCCACCTAAAAAATAGGAAATATCTTCAGATATTTCACTCACTGCGCTGATAACAGTGGTATTAATTTTATCAACTTGATACTCAAGTAACTCATGCCCTTGGGTAATTCGTGTAATTGAAACAGCACAACTATAAAGTAAATACCCTCGCCCTTCTGCACTCAATTTTAATTCAAAACGTTCAAGTTGATTTCGAAGAATTTTTTCAAGATACTCTAAATCAATATTATTTAAAATCGTTTTGCGCAATCTATTAACTGTAATGAGATCTTCAGCCATATAGCGTTGCCATAAAATATCGGTTAAACATGCACGTATAGACGACTCTTCGCCAATTAGCCGCATGCCATAATAAGGTCTATTTTCGAGAAATAAATTATATTTATCTAAATATTGTTTAACTTCAATAATATCATTTTGCAATGTACTACGGCTTAAAAACCATTCGCCGGCTATATCATCTAACTTTACAGAATTAGATTGAGTTAAAAAAGCAATCAATAAAGCCAAAACTCTTTCTTTACTAGTTCGTGGAACTTGTTCAATCACTTGAGTGATAGGTAATGTGGCATAACGAATAGGATCAGTTACCACAAGTTGGTAACCAACATTTTTGGTATAATCAACTTGGGCGCCATAATCACCTAAAATATCGTTAAGTGCTGAAATATCGGTACGAATTGTGCGAGTAGAAACCGAAAAACGATTGGCTAGCTCTCGTTGAGGTAGTGTTTCGTTTTTTATGGTATCAAATAAATACGCTAATCGCCGATAATAAAAAAGCACTTTAGATGCCATTATTTATCCACTAGTTTTTGTGTAATAGCTAACAGTTGTTTGACATCACTGATACGTGTTGCACCTGTTGCTTTATCAATGATAGAACTATAGATATGTGGAATAATTCTCTTCACACCTGCATCTAAAGCAATTTTTAAGATTGCCTCATAATTGTCTAAGTCAATACCGCCTGTTGGTTCAAGATAGAAATCATGCTCAGCACAACATTTAGCCACATACTCAAATTCATCTTTATGCTTTAAACCGCTCATAGGGAAATATTTTATTGAACTTCCTCCCATATCTTTCAATAAAGCAATTGCGGTTTCAACAGGAACGATAGCTGCTGGCAACTTTGAACTTATAGAACCAGTTGCAATATTCACTAAACCTACTTCCCCCGTTGGCGAAACTAATCCATTAATGATAGTTTCTTTTTGACCTAATAATGCGCGACTTGCCGCAACTCCAGTAAACACTTGATTAACATGTTGTGGCTGAAGCACGGCTGATATCTCTGAAACCATTGTTGATTGATTAGGATCACCCGCACCAAGTCCCACAGAGATAGCATTATCAATAGCTGCTGCATATTTTTTCATATCAGCAATCGCTGCTTTATTATCAGAATAGTTTTTAGATAAAATACCCACAACCACATGGGTTTGCGCAGCTTCATAAATTGCTTTTGCATTGTCTATTGAATTCGCTAGTACATTTAAACAAACACGCTCATTATAATAATTTGGACTCAGTTGCATTATTTTGCTCCTTGAATAATATTTTTAATTTTATTGTAAATAATATCAAGTTGTGCTGATGTCACACTACGCACATCGGCATCGACTTTGCCTTCATTGGCTTTATATTCTCTAAAGTACACTGCAATTTCGCCTTGTTTCATCAGGTCAATCATTTCAATGGCGGTTTTACCTATCACGCTTGCATCAAACACTATTTCTGCGCGCGCAATATCACGTCCTGCTCCATCCCAAACGACTTTGGCCGATATGCCATCAAGTGTATTTAGACTTTCAATAAATGGTGTCATTTTAGTCACCATCTGTTGTCCTGTTTCCGGTTTGGGGCTGCGAACATAAAGCTCAATAGCTTGAGTTAATCCTAAAATGCCTTCTTTACCTACTTTCATAGGGCGGCCAATACCTTGTGACTGTAGTTTTAACCACTCCACCGCTTGATGACGACCAATGACTAAACCACTAGTTGGTCCTTCAATGGCTTTAGCTCCACTATAAATAACTAAATCAGCACCTTGTTGATAATAAATTTGTAAATCTTCTTCCGCTGCTGCATCAACAATCAATGGAATATTATATTTTTTAGCAATTACAGCCGTTTGTGCGACTGATAACATACTTTTTTGTACACAATGATGTGACTTAACATATAAAATTGCGGCAGTATCTGGATTAATTAGTGATTCAATATGCTCAGGTTTACACTCATTGGCATATCCAGCTTCAACCATAGTCCCACCACCTAAAGCAATCATTGTACCAATTGGTGCACCAAAATTAACGTTATGACCTTTAGGAACAATAATTTCACGAGGAACATATTTGTCTGATGAATGTAAATTAAATAACAGTTCACGATCATCTTTGATAATTAAACCTGCAACCGCTTGTACAATGCCAGCAGAAGCGCACGATACTACTACTGCATTTTCGACTTTGAGTAATTTAGCAATATATTGTCCCGTTTTATCCACCAGATCTTTAATTTCAAAATATTCATTTAGTCCATGTAATACTGTGTCAATCACTTCTGGTCTTGGCGTTGAGACACCTAAAATTGTCATTCGCCCTGACGCATTAATTACCCTTTTTAAGTTATATTTACTGTAAACATCTTTTTCAGTTTGAGATTCTGAGCTCATTTTTACTACCTTCTTCTGTTATTTCAATGCTTATTGAATGTTTTGCAGCATCAGCCACAATCGATGCCAAAGGGATAAACTGCTCATCACTTTTCCTAATTCCACCTTCTGAATCTAATAACGAAACAGCCTGCTGTTTGATATCAAAAATAGTCAAATCCGCATCATAACCAACCGATAAAACGCCTTTATTTTTAAGATGCAAAATCTGTGCCGCATTTTGTGTTACACTATCAATAATTCTTTTTCGACTATAACCAAGGCAGATAAACTTTGTCATCACATTGGCCAAACTAAAAACGGGACCTTGTAGTCGATTTTTAGAATAGATATCAGAACTGATCGTGTTAGGATAAACACCTAAACATTTAGCGCGTTCTGCCACGGCAAAACTGAAACTTTCACCGCCATGACCAATATCCAAAATTACCCCTCGCTCGATTGCTCGTTTGATTGATTCTCGCAGATTATTCTCTTTATCCAAGATCTGATTAGGTTTACCATTAAAACAATGTGTAATAATGTCACCTTTAGTTAACAAATTGGCAATTTCATCAAGCTCTGGGGGATTATTACCAACATGAATCATCAAAGGTAACCCACTATTTTTTTGTATTTCTTTGGCTTTCACTAATGGTTCGATGCCATTGTCACCCACCACACTACGACTCATTCGCACTTTGATGCCAATAATAAAATCGGGATACTTAGCTAGTGTTGCATCAAATAAAGGCATATCAATATTTTGTATGTCAGCAAGCTCGTTTTGTCTTAATAGCCCGATTTTAGAAATATTTAAAAAAGAATAAACATGCGTATTAGCTTGCTGAGCTAATTGATAAAACTCATCAGCATCAATAGCCCCAACGCTACCGGCATCCACAACAGCGGTAACACCAGCTTTAACCCCAATCAAATCTGGTTCATCATGATAAATGGGCGAATGAGCAAAACAATGCGTATGAGAATCAATCCATCCTGAACTAACATAATGTTTAGTTTTTAGATCCAAAACACGTCGAGATTGCCCCGTAATAGTATTGGCAATCGCAATAAGCTTGCCTTGCTCAATAGCAATATCGGTGACTGATTCATCAATGAGTTTGGCATTTTTTATAATTAAATCATACATAAGTTATTCCACTCCCTATGTAATTTATTAAATTATATAGGGTAATTAATATTATAGAATTGGGAACAAACCACCAAAAATCATAGCGCCTAAAATAGCCCCACCTGTGATTGGCTTTTTCCATACATAAAAAAGTAATGCTCCCAATAACGAACCGATACCAATAGGAATTGAAGCAACCATAGCAGATAAAATAATCATTGGACCAAGGAATCTTCCTGAAGCATTGCCTGCGCCCATCATAACGTCTGCACCAAAAGTTGAACCTGTACCGCTATTAACTGTAAATTTACGGATCAAAATAATCATTAAACCAATTAGTATTCCCAATACTAAACCAGTAATTAATGCAACAAAAAAGTTTTCAACAGGTAATGTATAGCCACCGGCAAGTAATAACGCAGGTACACCTAGTCCAATACCGGTTTGTAGTGCACCACCAATATCCAATATACCAACTAATGAACCTTCAATAACGCGGGCAAATAAAAAGCTAGCACCAAAGGCCGCAACAGCACCATAATCACCAGTCGTCATACCTGATTTAAGCATGGCAACGAATGCGATTTCGTTAAATGCGCCAATACCATACACATAAAAAGTATGCGTTCCTGCAAAAATACCGGCAGATAGCAGTCCACAAATAATAGGGAATGACCAATCGCCATACCAAAAACTTTTATTGATTATTGCTTGTGTATTCATAATGTGTTCCCTATTTATTTACACCAATAAGATAGACCATTCCTAAATGAGTTAATCATCTTCATATCAAAACCACGGAAATATCCACTTATTACAAAGAGAATAATGACAGCCGCTAACATGATTTTCATCACACGATTCCAGCCACTATCATCTACGCCTTTTCCAATCAATATACCTAATACTAATCCAGGCACCGCATTGCCCATAATCAACTGCGCAAGCCCACCAAATAACGTGCCCCAAAAGCCACTACGACGCCCTGCATCTAATGCAGCTAACCAAAAAATAACAGGCATCACAGTTGCAACCAGTAAATTTGCCGCTGGAACAAGTACTTTAGTTGCAGTAATTTTTAGCGAATCGGGGATCACTGACGTAGTTGTATTTAAAAACAATACAACAATCACGCCGATAAATGCGCAAGCAAATGCCATTTTTTTAGGATCATGCAAAGTTTCAGCAAGATGACGATTTTTTATCATCAATAAAGCAGCCCCCCAGTTTGGAATAATTCGATGATCGACATCTTGGGTGAAAGAGCCGGCAGCAACTGATGAAGCCCATGCATTAAAAAAGAACCCTAAACCAAATGAAAAGTGCGCCGCAGGATCACCTTCACACGCGTTAAGCTCACCTAATGTACGAAACGCTCCCATACCTTGATACGTTGGCGCATGAAACATTCGAGCAGCCCCTGCACCAACCCCAAAACCACAAAGTCCACCGATGATAATAGACTTAAATGCAATAATTAAGATTTCCATAACTTCCCTTTCACATTATGTTATTCAGTGAGAAATTTAATATCACTTAAATCAACAAAAGTTACATTAACAGACACATCAAGTGTGATTTCATAAAAAGTCTTTTTTCTTGGCAAAAAAACAAACAAAAAACGTTCTATGGTTGTCTTTTCTATTGCTGATACAACTTGAATATCAATCGGATCAATTCGCAACATAATATTATTGGTATTTTTAAATACCTCTTTCTGAGCCTGACTTAACGCAATAGCAAATGCTTGCTGCTTAGCATCACCATGACCTTTAACTCTTACAAGTATCTGCTCTTTTTTTTTCATGCTGATTTTCCGCTTATGAGCGTGGATATTTTTTCAGAAATGCTTTTGCAACACGTTGCCCTAGCTCTTCTGTGTCCATAAAGCCAAAACCGAGAACTTTACACCCATCATTGATGGCTGTTTCGCCCTCTTCAATTGATCGCATACCATGCCGTTGTGAATAACCATATTTATTTTGTGCCGTAATAGCACCAGCTCCACCACTACCGCAAAAAGAAAGCCCTAAATCGGCATTTTCGCTATTCATTACATCGCCTAGCTTCATATCTGCTGCCATACCAGAAATGACAATTGCACGACACCCCTCTACAGAATTAATGCCTTCTGCAATTTTTTGCCCTTTTCCCATTCTATCGCCAATAACAATGACTACGTCAGCCATAATATTTCTCCTGTTAATTATTGTTTTTTACTTGTCTAATAAACTTTTAATTTGCTTTAGCAACTTCATAATGAATTGCCAATAAATACGATTCCTCTATCGGTAAATTATCAAATAAATTCACTGTTTTGCGTGCGAGCGCTAAAGATTCTTCTGAAAGCTCATCAAATAATGCAGGGTCAACTTCAGGTAATTTTTCTAACGTTTTTGCCCGCTCAACCATTGCTTTTACATGTGAAAACAGCATCGCTTTTTGAACATCATTTTGAGTAATTTGATGCTGTGCTAACCAGCTATTGATAAGGTTAATGGTTTGTTTTGTGACTAACTCTGGTTCAAGATTATCTTCAATCATTCGAAATTTTATTTGAGTCATAGCAAATACTCATCTCTTATTGTTTTGAATTAGATGTTTTAAGCGTAAATCAAACAAGAGGTAATGTGGATAGAGAATTTTTCCATCAGCAAGAGGAAATTTGTTATAAAATGAGTTAAACGCATTAACAAATTGAGAGCGTGGTTATCAATACAAGGGGGTATTAGTTATAATCCATATTCAATTTTGTGAGTTAGATCATAATATTCGATCCTGATAAATATATTAAATAAAAATTATTGCTATAAATTTCTTAATTAGATGATGTGTAGGTAAACGCCAATTTGTTGACACTTGATAATTAAAATAAACTTCTAAAAATTCATAAGGTGCTTTATACAAAAGCGTTTTATGCAGTTTAACCATATAATAAACGTTAATAAATCACCAAAACTTTTGTTTTATTTATTTTTAATCTTTGAATATTTGCTGATTATGCCGCATATCCATTAAAGTGCGCATCACTTTTTCTGTTTTACCATTTTTTTGAAGTATTTTTTTAAAAAATTAATTTATAATATTTTTATTGTACTGCTTTAACAAATAGATGTTTGTCTATACCTTAATATTCGTATCCGTTATCTCAATAGGCACATTCAATGGCGTAAAGACATTGGGATAATGCTGCGTTTTGTAGAAACTGTACCGAGCTAAATTGTGATTTATTTGGATAAATACTCGCAGCTGTCGTAAAAAATCATCAATACCGACGAATAAACATTCTATAGTATGCTATCTTCTTTCATTTGTAAGTAACGGTGAATTTTTCGTCTCTACCTATAACATTTTTCCCCGATAGGTTTTGTTATAGTATTTAACTAAATTGATGACGGTTATTTTCTTTATGATGTCATAGCCCTCTCTTGCTAGTGATAAGATGTTAGTTATGTATTTTATGTATATTCATTAGCGTTACTCCTCAAATTACTGTAAATAGTGCGAGTAATTCCTACAGATGATGCCATTATTCAAAGAGCATAATGCCTATTTCTTTAACTTTTATTTTACTCATAGAGATGAACGATAGTTGCGTTTATATCGAGAATGATGATAACGGTAAACTGAGGATGTTAAAAAAGAACTGTTTATTTTCTGCAAAAAACACTCTGATAGGTTATTAATATTATTTAATTCTTATGCTTATATTTTAAATAAAATCAATCCATTATGCGGTAATTATTTTTTTAACTCAGCCAAATTCCAGATATCTTGTATTTTTGTTATTATGCTCTTTACGTTCAAATCGTTTTATTATTGCTCACAATACTTATGAATTATTGAGTGATGAATATTTAGCTTTATTGCTTTTTCATCATACTTAATATCGCATTTATTCAAGTATGACTTCGAAACACTCTAATTGTGCCGGTTCTAAGTAAATATCACTGCTATTTGGTCGGTTATTCGTATTACGGTGGGTATGCTTAAAGTGTTCAGAATTAACCCAAGCTTCAAAATCAGCCTTAGATTGCCACTCAGTAAATGAAGAAAATAGTGTATAATTTTCTTCTGTTTTTCCTTGTAAAAAGTAAAAACGGTTAAACCCTTTCATTTCTTTCAGATGGCTATCACGATTTCGCCATATTTCAATAAATGTATCTTCGCGACCCCGTTTAATTTTAAAACGGTTCATTACAATATACATACCAATCTCCTTTTATAGTTTTAAGCATAGCAAAAAAATAGCACGCCATGCGTGCTATTTTGTAAATTAAACCTAATGAGACTATTGATTCTCTTCAGCAGAGTTTAGTAATTCAGCTAAATTAGCAGTTGCTTCTTCCGCTGAAATTGTTGTTTGAACCTCATCAGTTGATGGCATTGCGCGTTTACGTAAGCGTTCTTTATGGTAAGCATAACCCGTACCAGCTGGAATTAATCGACCTACAATTACGTTTTCTTTTAAACCACGTAATTCGTCATTTTTACCAGCCACAGCTGCTTCGGTTAAGACGCGAGTTGTTTCTTGGAACGAAGCCGCAGAAATAAACGACTCAGTCGTTAGTGATGCTTTAGTAATACCAAGTAAATCGTGTAAATAAACAATTGGTTCTTTACCTTGCGCTTCAAGTTCACGGTTGATAATCTTCAAACGTGAAACTTCAAGTTGTTCACCTTCAAGTAGGCGTGAGCCACCCGGATGAATAACCGTTGCTTTACGTAACATTTGGCGTACGATAACTTCAATGTGTTTATCGTTAATTTTTACACCTTGTAGACGATAAACTTCTTGAACTTCGTTAACAATATATCGAGTTACCGCATTAACGCCACGTAGACGTAAAATATCATGCGCAGATTCAGGACCATCAGAAATCACATCACCACGGCCAACTTGTTCGCCTTCAAACACGTTAAGTTGACGCCATTTTGGAATCATCTCTTCATATGGTTCACTACCATCTAATGGCGTGATAATTAAGCGACGTTTACCTTTTGTCTCTTTACCGAATGAAATGATACCGTCAATTTCAGCCAAGATAGCCGGTTCTTTTGGCTTACGTGCTTCAAATAAATCAGCAACACGAGGTAAACCACCGGTGATATCTTTGGTACCAACAGATGCTTGTGGAATACGAGCAAGTGTATCACCAATATTGATTTCAGCACCATCTTCTAACTGTACTAATGCTTTACCAGGTAAAAAGTATTGCGCAAGCATTTCTGTACCAGCAAGATAGATATCATCACCTTTAGCATCAACAATTTTGATGGCTGGACGTAAATCTTTACCTACACCTGTACGTTCTGCTACATCTAATATTGCAATAGATGATAAACCAGTTAATTCATCAGTTTGACGAGTAATAGTTTGACCATCAACCATATCCACAAAACGAACAAAACCTTTAGTTTCAGAGATAACTGGCATAGTATGTGGATCCCAGTTAGCCACTGTTTCACCCGCATCAACCGCAACACCATTACCTTTACTTAAAATCGAACCATAAGGCACTTTGTAGGTTTCTTTCATTCGACCTAAGTCATCAATAATGGTTAATTCAGCATTACGTGAGGTAATTACCAGTTTCTTGTCTGGGTTAGTTACAAATTTAGCATTAGTTAATTTAATGCTACCTTTGTTTTTAACTTGAACACTTGATTCAGCAGCCGCTCGCGATGCCGCACCACCAATGTGGAACGTACGCATGGTTAACTGTGTACCTGGCTCACCGATTGATTGCGCCGCAATAACACCGATCGCTTCACCTTTATTGACCAAGTGACCGCGTGCTAAGTCACGACCATAACATTTTGCACACACACCAAAATCAGTATCACACGAAACCACTGAACGCACTTTAACGCTATCAACAGATTCTGCTTCAAGTAAGTCACATTTACTTTCATCAAGCAATGTGTTACGTGGGATTAAGATATCTGCACTACCAGGTTTTAATACATCTTCAGCCGCGACTCGACCTAACACTCGTTCACGAAGTGGCTCTTTAACATCACCGCCTTCAATAACAGGTGTCATCACCACACCCTCTAAGGTGCCACAGTCATCTTCAATCACCACTAAATCTTGTGCCACATCAACTAGACGTCGAGTTAAATAACCTGAGTTCGCTGTTTTTAAAGCAGTATCCGCAAGACCTTTACGTGCACCATGCGTAGAGATAAAGTATTGAAGTACGTTTAATCCTTCACGGAAGTTCGCAGTGATAGGCGTTTCGATAATCGAACCATCTGGTTTTGCCATCAAGCCACGCATACCAGCAAGCTGACGAATCTGTGCTGCAGAACCACGCGCACCAGAGTCGGCCATCATGTAAATGCTATTGAAAGAAGATTGAACTTCTTCTTCGCCTTCACGGTTAATTACTTTTTCAGTTGATAAGTTATCCATCATCGCTTTAGCAACGCGTTCATTAGCGGCAGCCCAAATATCGATAACTTTGTTATAACGTTCACCTGCAGTTACTAAACCAGATTGGAATTGCTCTTGAATTTCAGCAACTTCGATTTCAGCTTCGTTGATGATTTGTGATTTCTTCGCTGGAATTTCCATATCATCAATACCAACTGATACACCTGAACGCGCCGCATAAGCAAATCCAGTGTACATGATTTGGTCAGCTAAAATAACCGTATCTTTCATGCCTAACTGGCGATAACAGATATTTAAAATTTTAGAAATCGCTTTTTTACCCAAAGGTTGATTGATAACAGAGAAGCTCATTCCTTTTGGCATAATTAACCATAAAATTGCACGACCAACCGTTGTATCAACAACCGAGGTAGTATCTTCCCACTCGCCTACACTGTTACGTTGGCTTTCAGTAATACGGACTTTAACCTTGGCATGCAATTCAACTAGACCTAAGCGATATAGTTTTTCAGCTTCTTTAGGACCGGTTAATATCATGCCTTCACCTTTGGCATTGACTTTATCACGAGTCATATAGTAAAGACCTAAAACCACGTCCTGTGAAGGAACGATAATAGGCTCACCACTTGCCGGTGAAAGAATATTGTTGGTTGACATCATTAACGCACGAGCTTCTAATTGTGCTTCTAACGTTAATGGAACGTGAACCGCCATCTGGTCACCATCGAAGTCAGCATTAAACGCTGCACAAACTAATGGGTGTAATTGAATGGCTTTACCTTCAATTAGAATCGGCTCAAATGCTTGAATACCTAATCTATGCAATGTTGGTGCACGGTTTAGTAATACTGGATGTTCACGGATAACTTCATCTAAGATATCCCATACAATTGCATCTTCACGCTCAACCATTTTCTTCGCTGCTTTAATGGTTGTTGCATAACCGCGACGCTCTAATTTACCGTAAATAAATGGTTTGAATAATTCAAGAGCCATCTTCTTCGGTAAACCACACTGATGCAAATGTAAGTATGGACCTACAGTAATTACAGAACGACCAGAATAGTCGACACGTTTACCTAATAAGTTTTGACGGAAACGACCTTGCTTACCTTTAATCATATCAGCAAGTGACTTCAATGGACGTTTGTTTGAACCAGTAATTGCACGACCACGACGACCATTATCTAATAACGCATCGACAGATTCTTGTAACATACGTTTTTCATTACGTACAATGATATCCGGTGCAGCCAAGTCCAATAAACGTTTTAAACGGTTATTACGATTAATAACTCGACGATAAAGATCATTTAGATCTGATGTTGCAAAACGTCCGCCATCAAGTGGAACCAATGGGCGTAAATCTGGTGGCAACACAGGTAATACGTTCAGAATCATCCATTCAGGTTTATTTTCTGATTGAATAAATGCTTCAATAATCTTAATACGTTTGGTCAGCTTTTTACGCTTAGTTTCAGAATTAGTGGTAGCGAGTTCATCACGTAGTGCTTCACATTCTGCTTGCACATCAATATTACGTAATAACTCTTGGATAGCTTCTGCCCCCATGCGAGCATCAAATTCGTCACCAAACTCTTCTAACGCATCTAAATATTGTTCTTCAGTTAAAATCTGACCACGTTCAAGGTTCGTCATACCACCATCAAGAACCATAAATGATTCAAAATAAAGCACTCGCTCAATATCGCGAAGAGGCATATCAAGTAATAAACCGATACGAGATGGTAATGATTTTAAAAACCAGATATGGGCAGTTGGTGATGCTAGTTCAATGTGCCCCATACGTTCACGACGTACTTTAGCTTGAGTTACTTCAACTCCACATTTTTCACAAATTACACCACGGTGTTTTAAACGTTTATATTTTCCACATAAACACTCATAATCTTTTACTGGTCCAAAAATACGCGCACAAAACAATCCATCGCGCTCAGGTTTGAACGTACGATAATTAATTGTTTCAGGTTTTTTAACTTCACCAAAAGACCATGAACGAATCATATCAGGAGAAGCAAGGCCTATCTTGATAGCATCAAAATCTTCTGTTTTTGTTTGTGCTTTTAGAAACTTTAGTAAGTCTTTCACAATTGACTCCTATGGAGTTAAACCAATTAGATAACTTATTATTGCTAATAAGTTATCCCTATAAATAGAAATCATTTAAGTTAGCAAAAATTATTCTTCATCTAACTCGATATTAATACCTAGCGAACGGATCTCTTTTAATAGTACATTAAATGATTCTGGGATCGCAGGCTCCATACGATGATCACCATCTACAATATTTTTATACATCTTAGTACGGCCGTTTACGTCATCTGATTTAACGGTTAACATTTCTTGTAAGGTATAAGCTGCACCATATGCTTCAAGTGCCCATACTTCCATCTCACCAAAACGTTGACCACCAAATTGAGCTTTACCGCCCAATGGTTGTTGAGTAACCAGACTATATGAACCAGTAGAGCGGGCATGCATTTTGTCATCAACTAAGTGATTCAATTTAAGCATGTACATATAACCTACAGTAACAGGACGTTCAAATTGTTCACCTGTACGACCATCATATAACGTAATTTGACCAGAAGTTGGCAAATCACCCAGCTCTAGTAAGGCTTTAATTTCTTGCTCTTTGGCACCATCAAACACTGGTGTTGCTAGTGGCATACCATTACGCAAGTTTTGCGCTAAATTCATGACTTCTTGATCAGTAAATTCTGCTACATTAACTTTTTGTGCAGCCCCTAAGCCAAGATCATACGCTTTTTGAATAAACTCACGTAATTTAGCTAACTCTTGCTGTTCTTTTAACATCGCATCAATCTTCTGACCAATACCTTTAGCAGCCATACCCAAGTGAGTTTCTAGGATCTGTCCAATATTCATACGAGACGGAACACCTAGTGGATTTAATACGATATCAACAGGACGACCTTTGTCATCATATGGCATATCTTCAATTGGGTTAATTTTAGAGATAACCCCTTTGTTACCATGACGACCAGCCATCTTATCACCTGGCTGAATTTGACGTTTAACCGCTAAGTAAACTTTAACAATTTTGAGCACACCCGGTTGTAAATCATCACCTTGTGTGATCTTCATGCGTTTAGCTTCAAGTTTTTTATTAAATTCAGCTTTGATTTCTTCGTGCTGTTCAGCAAGCTGTTCTAATTGAGCTTGTTTATCTTCATTTGCAATACCGATTGTTAACCATTTTTCACGCGGTAAAGCATCTAATTTATCAGCTTTGATTCCACCAGAAATCAGTACATCACGAATACGAGCAAACAATGCAGCTTCTAAGATTTTAAGTTCTTCAGTTAAATCTTTTCTTGCCTGTTTAAGTTGCATCTCTTCGATTTCAAGCGCACGTTTATCTTTTTGTACACCGTCACGAGTAAACACTTGAACATCAATAACTGTACCTGAAACACCATTCGGTACGCGCAATGAAGTATCTTTAACATCAGATGCTTTTTCACCAAAAATTGCACGAAGCAATTTTTCTTCTGGCGTTAATTGTGTTTCACCTTTAGGAGTTACTTTACCGACCAGAATATCGCCACCTTGAACTTCAGCACCGATATAAACAATACCTGATTCATCAAGTTTAGATAATGCTGCTTCACCAACATTTGGAATATCCGCAGTAATCTCTTCTGCGCCTAACTTCGTATCACGAGAAATACAAGATAATTCTTGAATATGGATTGATGTAAAACGGTCATCTTGTACCACTTTTTCAGAAACTAAAATAGAATCCTCAAAGTTGTAACCATTCCATGGCATGAAAGCCACTCGCATGTTTTGACCTAATGCCAATTCACCTAAGTCAGTTGATGGACCATCGGCAAGCACATCGCCACGTTCAACTTTCTCGCCTAATTCCACACATGGAATTTGATTGATACAAGTGTTTTGGTTAGAACGGGTGTATTTAGTTAAGTTATAAATATCAATACCGGTTTCACCCGCATATATTTCATCAGCGTTAACATTAACCACAATACGTGAAGCATCAACATATTGAACTGTACCACCACGGCGAGCAACAGCCGTTACCCCTGAGTCAACAGCCACTGCACGTTCCATTCCCGTTCCAACAAACGGTTTTTCCGCTTTCAACGTTGGTACTGCCTGACGTTGCATGTTCGCACCCATTAAGGCACGGTTCGCATCATCATGTTCAAGGAATGGAATTAATGATGCACCAACTGATACGATTTGCTGGGTTGATACGTCCATATAATGAACTTGTTCTGGACTATACAAGCCTGATTCACCATTTAAACGACAAGTTACTAAATCTTCTTTAAAACGGCCATCTTCATCAAGGTTTGAGTTTGCCTGAGCGATTACAAATTCACTTTCATCAATCGCTGATAAATAATTAATTTCGTCAGTTACGACACCATCAATCACTCGACGGTATGGTGTTTCTAAAAATCCATACTCATTGGTACGAGCATAAACCGCTAATGAGTTAATTAAACCGATATTTGGGCCTTCAGGCGTTTCGATTGGACATACACGACCATAATGCGTTGGATGTACGTCACGTACTTCGAACCCTGCTCGTTCACGCGTTAAACCACCTGGACCTAATGCTGAAATACGACGTTTATGCGTAATTTCAGATAATGGATTGTTTTGATCCATAAATTGAGATAGCTGACTTGAGCCAAAAAATTCACGAATCGCTGCTGAAATTGGTTTAGCATTAATCATATCTTGTGGCATTAGTGAATCAAGATCACCTAAAGATAAGCGCTCTTTCACTGCTCGCTCAACACGAACTAAACCAATACGGAATTGGTTTTCTGCCATTTCGCCAACACTACGAATACGACGATTACCTAAATGGTCGATATCATCGACTTCACCGTGACCGTTACGAATAGCGATTAATTTTTTCATTACGTCAACGATATCATCTTTCGTTAAAACGCTTTCGCCTTCAATATCATCACGCCCTAAAGAACGGTTGAACTTCATACGCCCAACAGCGGATAAATCATAACGTTCGTCAGAGAAGAATAAATTATCAAATAGCCCTTCAGCGGCTTCTTTTGTTGGCGGTTCACCCGGACGCATCATGCGATAAATTTCAACTAACGCACCTAGTCGATCACGAGTTGAATCCACATTTAATGTTTCAGAAATAAATGCACCATGATCTAAATCATTGGTGAATAAGGTTTCTATTTTTTTATATCCAGCATTGGTTAATTGAAGTAATAGCTCTAATGAGATTGGTGTATTAGCAAAAGCAATAACCTCTCCCGTAGCTTCGTCAACATAATTTTTAGCAAGAACTTTATTAACGATATATTCAACTGGTACATCAATTTTGCTAACTTTGTCTTTTTCTAATTCACGAATGTGACGAGCTGTAATACGTCGGCCTTTTTCAGCATAAATTTTACCTTTTGATTCAATATCAAATAGCGCTGTATCGCCACGTAAACGCTCTGGAACAAGATCCATCTTTAACTTAGATTTGCTAACTTCAAAAATAGTTTTTTCAAAGAAGATATCTAAAATTTCTTCTGTTTCATAACCTAACGCACGCAAAATAATTGTTGCTGGAAGTTTACGACGACGGTCAATACGAGCAAAAAGATTATCTTTTGGATCAAATTCAAAATCAAGCCAAGAGCCACGATAAGGAATAATTCGAGCATTATATAAAACTTTACCAGAAGAGTGTGTTTTACCTTTATCACTATCAAAGAACACACCAGGACTACGATGTAATTGTGATACGATTACACGCTCTGTACCGTTAATCACAAATGTACCATTATCCGTCATTAAAGGGATTTCACCCATGTAGACATCTTGCTCTTTAATATCTTTAACTGTTCCTTCTGGCGCATCTTTATCATAAATAACTAAACGTAATTTTACGCGCAACGGTGCTGAGTAAGTGATCCCTCTAATTTGACATTCTTTAACATCAAACACAGGTTCGCCCATCTTAAAGCTCACGTATTGCAACTCAGCGTTACCACTATAACTTTTTATCGGAAATATTGAACGGAACGCAGCTTCTAAGCCATATTGACCCTCTGGATCTTGCTCAATAAATTTCTGGAACGAATCAAGTTGAATAGAAAGAAGATACGGTATATCCAAGACTTGTGGACGCTTACCAAAATTCTTACGAATTCGTTTTTTCTCGGTATAAGAGTAAACCATTAGTTCCTCAACTTGCTTATCTGCTATTCTAGCATGATTAAATATTCATCAGGCGTACTATCGCTAACTGATGGCACCTGACACCTCATCGAAAATATCTATAAATATCAATTGATTAGGCTTAATAAATATACTATTTCTATATTACTTTTATTGATAATCTTCAAATAAAATTCTTTAACTTATTATAGCGCAAAAAGGCTGGAGGTATAAAACCCCCAGCCATTTATCGTATTATCGATAAACTTATTTAAGTTCGACAACTGCACCAGATTCTTCAAGTGCCTTTTTAAGTTCATCTGCATCAGCTTTGCTAACACCTTCTTTAACTGTTGCTGGAGCTGATTCAACAAGATCTTTAGCTTCTTTTAAGCCTAAACCTGTTGCACCACGAACAGCTTTGATAACAGCTACTTTATTAGCACCAACATCTTTTAAGATTACATCAAATTCAGTTTTTTCTTCTGCTGCTTCAGCTGGACCTGCTGCTGCAACTGCAACTGCTGCGGCTGCAGAAACGCCAAATTTTTCTTCCATCATTGATACAAGCTCAACAACGTCCATAACAGACATTTCAGCAACTGCATCTAAAATTTGTTCTTTAGTGATAGACATAATATAGTTTCCTAAATTTACATTTTTTTAATTGATAATATTCATAATCAAACTGACAATTAAGCAGCTTCTTTTTGATCACGAACCGCCGCAAGAGTGCGAACCAATTTGCCAGCTGCGGCTTCTTTCATGGTTGACATCAAGCGAGCTAATGCTTCTTCATAAGTAGGTAATGTTGCTAAGCGATCAATGTTCGCTGCAGTAATTAACTCACCTTCAAAGGCTGCGGCTTTAATCTCAAATTTGTCATTTTCTTTCGCAAACGCCTTAAAAAGACGCGCTGCAGCACCTGGGTGCTCATTTGAAAATGCAATTAGAGTTGGACCAACAAACGTATCTTTTAAACACTCGTATTGAGTACCCTCAACAATACGGCGCAATAGCGTATTACGAACAACACGCATATAAACACCCGCTTCACGAGCAGATTTACGTAATGCAGTCATTTTTTCTACAGTCACGCCACGAGAATCAGCGACAACTGCAGATAGCGCACCTTTGGCGATTTCATTAACTTCAGCAACAATTTCTTGTTTATTTTGAAGATTTAGTGCCATTGGTATTGCTCCTGGATTATACTAGGCAAAAGCCTAGACTAATTTTCACTAGCTACAAATGTAACTAGCACAACCACGATGAGCAGAATCCTTCTATATATATCTTATCAGGTTCTGTCACCGTCTACGTAGGAAAATTAAGTAGTTAAACTTCAACTACACCTACGGTCTTGGACGGGGTCTGGTTAAGGCCAGACACCAACCGATTTCTTTGTTTAACGATAAAAATGATTAAACAGTTGCATTTAATGTTGCTTGATCAATAGCAACACCAGCACCCATTGTAGTTGAAAGACTCACTTTCTTAACAAATACACCTTTAGAAGATGCTGGTTTTGCACGTTTTAACGCAACAAGTAATGCTTCTAAATTTTCTTTAAGCTTATCTGCATCAAAATCAGCTTTACCGATAGTTGTATGGATAATACCATTTTTATCATTACGGTAACGAATCTGACCTGCTTTAGCATTTTTTACAGCTTCAGCAACGTTAGGGGTAACAGTCCCAACTTTAGGATTTGGCATTAAACCGCGCGGTCCTAAAATTTGACCTAATTGACCAACAACACGCATAGCGTCAGGTGATGCAATAACAACATCAAAATCCATTTCGCCTTTTTTAATTTGATCAGCAAGATCGTCCATACCTACTAATTCAGCACCCGCTTCTTTAGCTGCTTCTGCATTTGCGCCTTGAGTAAAGACAGCAACGCGCACACTGCGTCCAGTACCATGTGGCAGTACAATTGCACCACGAACATTTTGGTCTGATTTACGTGAATCAATACCTAAATTAACGGCAACGTCAACACTTTCTGTAAATTTAGCGGTAGCAAGCTCTTTTAATAACGCGATAGCTTCATTAATTTCATATTGCTTAGTCGCATTCACTTTTTCGCGGATAAGTTTAGCTTTCTTAGATAATTTAGCCATTGATTAACCCTCCACTTCCAAACCCATTGAACGAGCTGTTCCTTCAATAGAACGCATCATCGTTTCAATGGTAGCACCATTCATATCTGCAGCTTTTAATTCAGCGATTTCGCGAATTTGTGCACTTGTCACTTTACCTACCTTCTTCTTGTTAGGTTCGCCTGAACCAGATTTGATTTTAGCAGCTTTCTTTAATAAAACTGCAGCTGGAGGCGTTTTAGTTACAAATGTAAATGAACGGTCTGAATATACTGTAATTACAACAGGGATTGGTAATCCTTTTTCCATGCTTTCTGTTTTTGCATTAAACGCTTTACAGAATTCCATGATATTAACACCGTGTTGACCAAGAGCTGGACCAACTGGTGGACTAGGATTCGCTGCACCAGCTGCAACTTGCAACTTGATGTAAGCTTGTACTTTTTTTGCCATTTTTAGTTTCCTTTGCTCGGGTGCAAACGCCTCTATTAATAATAACTATTAATAAATAGACAGCTCCCCTAAGTTAAATGAGGGCAAGATTATCCTATAACCCAAATAAAAAAGCAAGATTTATTTAAGAATGGATAAATTAAAAGCAAGGCTAATACCTTGCTTTTAGTCTTAATACCAATAATGTTAAAGAACGTTAACTGCGTTAAGCTCTTTGAATGCAAGTTCTAAACGAGCAATTAAAGAATCTTGACCTTTGCGTAGCCATACACGCGGATCGTAGTATTTTTTATTTGGAGCATCAATACCTTCTGGATTGCCTAATTGACCTTGTAAATATGCCTCATTTGCTTTGTAGTAATCTAAAACACCTGCCCAGTTAGCCCATTGGGTATCTGTATCAATATTCATTTTGATTACACCATAACTGACTGCTTCAGCAATTTCTTCTGGCGTTGAACCTGAACCGCCATGGAAAACAAAATTCAATGATTTTGCAGGTAAATTAAACTTTTCTGATATATATTTTTGTGAGTTATCTAGAATTTTTGGTGTTAATTTAACATTACCTGGTTTATAAACACCATGCACATTACCAAATGACGCAGCAATAGTAAAACGAGGACTAATGGCACTTAAACGCTCATAAGCATAAGCCACATCTTCTGGTTGAGTATAAAGCGCTGAGCTATCCATATGACTATTATCAACACCATCTTCTTCGCCGCCAGTACATCCTAATTCTAACTCCAATGTCATTTTCATTGCAGACATACGAGCAAGATATTGACAACAAATATCAATGTTATCTTTTAGTGACTCTTCTGAAAGATCAATCATATGGGAAGAAAACAGTGGTTTACCTGTTTTTGCAAAGTGCGTTTCACCAGCATCAAGTAATCCATCCACCCATGGTAGTAATTTTTTAGCACAATGATCAGTATGTACAATAACTGGCACACCATACTTTTCAGCCATAAGGTGAACATGTTTTGCACCAGAAATCGCACCTAAGACTGCACATTCTTGTCCTTCAAGTTTTAGACCTTTACCTGCAATAAACTGAGCGCCACCATTTGAAAATTGAACAATGACTGGTGATCCAACTTTAGCAGCAGTTTCAATAACCGCATTGATTGTATTTGTATCAACACAGTTTACTGCTGGTAATGCAAAGTTATTATCGCGAGCGATTTGAAACACTTTTTGAACATCATCACCAGTCACAACACCAGGTTTAACAACATCAGAAATCTTAGTAGCCATTTTATTACCTATAAATTTATTTAAAAAAATTAAAGGATGAGTAATTGACTCATCCTTTTACTGAACTTAAATACTACGCTTTCGCTCTCGCTTCCAACATTGCAACAGCAGGTAGCTTTTTACCTTCAACAAACTCAAGGAAAGCACCGCCACCAGTTGAAATATAAGAAATCTTGTCTTCAATACCAAATAGATCAATTGCAGCTAATGTATCACCACCACCAGCGATTGAAAATCCTTCGCTATCAGCAATCGCTTTGGCAACAATTTCAGTTCCACGACGGAAGTTAGCAAATTCAAAAACACCGACAGGGCCATTCCATAAAATGGTTTTTGCATTTTTGATGATATTTGCTAATACCTCTGCCGATTTATCACCTAAATCAAGAATTTGTTCATTTTCTTTAACATCTTGAACTGATTTTTCAGTAGCTACTGCTGTTTCACTAAATTCAGTTGCAACACGCACATCGGTTGGAACTGGAATTTCACAATTAGCCATTAATTTTTTAGCTTCTGGGATTAAGTCTGCTTCATAAAGAGATTTACCTACATTATAACCTTCTGCGGCAATAAAGGTGTTCGCAATACCACCGCCCACAATAATTTGGTCAGCAATTTTTGATAGCGAATCAAGCACAGTTAATTTAGTTGATACTTTTGAACCAGCAACAATAGCAACCATTGGGCGAGCAGGATTATCAAGGGCTTTACCTAAAGCATCAAGTTCTGCCGCTAGTAATGGTCCGGCACAAGCAACTGGAGCAAATTTACCCGCACCATGAGTAGATGCCTGAGCGCGGTGAGCAGTACCAAATGCATCCATCACATAAATATCACAAAGAGCGGCATATTTTTTAGATAAAGTTTCATCATCTTTGCTTTCGCCAACATTAAAACGGACGTTTTCAAGAATAACTAATTCACCTTCTTTAACATCAACACCATCTAGGTAATCTTTTACTAAACGAACAGGGAATGACACATGCTCTTTTAAATAATCAACAACAGGTTGTAAAGAGAAATCAGGGTTATATTCGCCTTCTATTGGTCGACCGATATGAGAGGTAACCATTACCTTAGCACCTTTTTTGATGGCATCTTCAATAGTAGGTAATGATGCTTTGATACGCGCATCGGAAGTGACCTTACCATTTTTAACCGGCACATTAAGATCTGAGCGAATGAATAAACGTTTTCCTTTTAGATCAAGATCTTGCATTCTAATAATAGACATGATACTTCCTCTTATAAAATAGAATAAAAATAAAACTTTCGATATTCTAACATAAAATTTCTTTTTAGGTTATAGGCTTTATTGGTCGAATAGTAAACATTTATTATAGAGATAAAAATTACCGATCATATTTTTTATGCAACAGCATTGACAAAAGAGAGAAAATCAGGCATATTTTGCCACCTTATTAATATGTAATTTTTATATAAACTTGGGAGTTGACTTTGGCTAATATCAAATCAGCTAAGAAACGTGCGGTTCAATCCGAAAAACGTCGTAAACATAATGCTAGTAACCGTTCAATGATGCGTACTTATATTAAAAAAGTTTACGCCGCTGTTGCAGCTGGTGATAAACAAACAGCTGAAGTAGCATTCAAAGACATGCAAGCAGTTGTTGACCGTCAAGCGGCTCGTGGCTTAATCCACAAAAATAAAGCAGCACGTCATAAAGCGAATTTAATTAAACACATTAAAGCATTAGCTTAATAGTTTTATCTGTTAACTATCATAGTTAAAGAAAATGACAAAAAGTGGTGTAAGCCACTTTTTTTATTTGTATACTAAACGTTTATGCAATGTTAATAAAATAATAGAAGAGAGTCTATTGTGGTTCAGTGTGATTATGTGAGAAAAAAGAGCCAACCTAAAAAAAATAAGTCACGAAACAAGCCTAATTTGATGATATTCTTGGCGATTATTGTCATTATTCTATTTTCCGCGATTCTCTATTTTGTTGTGAATAATGCCCCTAAAAAAAATGTTAAACCACCAAAAGCAAAAACTCAGCCTCCAGTGATAACATTACCCGAACAACCCCAAGAGCGTTGGACATATCTTAAAGAATTAGAAACGCCTAATGCAAACTATGGTTCCACATCAAGTTCAATTGCTAGAGAAAGACAACAAATCTTAGATAGCTTTGTCAATAGCACTCGTACAATTACACCTTCCTCGCAAGAAAATACAGCGACGAAAAATCAGTCATCAAATGCCACATCACAAACTATGACTAAATGGCTACTACAATGTGGCGCATTTAAGGATAAATCCAATGCTGATACACTAAAAGCTAAACTTGCAATGACAGGCTTTAGTGGCAATATATCTTCAGGTCAATTATATCGAGTCACAGTAGGGCCATATAGCAGTAAACAAGAAGCAAATAAGGTATTAAACTCATTAAATAGTAATGGGATTAATGATTGTGTTATTTCTA
This sequence comes from Gilliamella sp. X-60, assembly GCF_057063585.1. Lineage (NCBI taxonomy): Bacteria > Pseudomonadati > Pseudomonadota > Gammaproteobacteria > Orbales > Orbaceae > Gilliamella > Gilliamella sp. X-60. Next base: position 40,101 of record NZ_JBXSQJ010000009.1, read on the forward strand.
ACTAGAAAAAAGACAATGAAAGCACTTCAGCAAATACAACTTTTTACGAAAATGTTATGGACTCGTATTAACCAAGATCGTCTAACAACCTCTTCTGCAGGACTTGCTTATACGACGATACTTGCACTAGTACCACTCATTACCGTTATTTTTTCTTTATTGTCTGCGTTTCCAATGTTTAATGAAATTAGTCATTCATTAAAACAATTAATTTATAATAATCTTGTCCCTACCGCCAGTGATACTATCCAAAATTATCTAGAGCAATTCATCACCAATACTAAACAAATGACATTTGTTGGCATAATAGGGTTGATTGTGACCTCACTATTGCTTATCAACTCAATTAATACAGCACTTAATCATATCTGGAAAACCAAACGAAAACGCGCTTTCATGTACAATCTAACTATGTATTGGACGATACTAACCTTAGGTCCTATTTTAGTTGGATCTAGTGTGGCCGTAAGCTCTTACATCTTTTCAATGCAATGGCTATCAACGGCAGCAACGGGTAATATACTACTTAATTGTTTACCATTTTTCATTTCTGTGGTTGGATTTTGGTTACTCTATAGCATTATTCCTACCGAATCTGTACCTTTTAAAGAATCAATGATTGGTGCTATTATCGCTGCAATATTATTTGAATTAGGTAAACGAGCATTTGCGTTATATGTTACTTCATTCCCTACTTATCAAATCATTTACGGTGTAGTATCATCCATTCCCATTATGTTAGTTTGGATCTACTTTTCTTGGTGTATTGTTTTGTTCGGTGCCGAGTTTGCAGCAACCTTAACTGACTATAATCGACGAAAAAAGCCTGTTGTTGATAATCCCCCTTTACCGGAGTAATTAATTTATGATCGCCTTAATTCAACGAGTAAAACAAGCAAGTGTTGCAGTAGATAATAACATTATTGGACAGATTAATCAGGGGTTGCTGATTTTACTCGGTGTTGAGCAAGATGATGATGAACAAAAAGTAATTCGTTTATGTGAAAAAGTATTAGGCTATCGCATTTTCAGTGATAATGACGGAAAAATGAATCTAAATGTGAACCAAGCTAATGGCGAAGTATTAGTTGTGTCTCAATTCACTTTAGCTGCCGATACCAAAAAAGGGATGCGCCCAAGTTTTACTAAAGGCGCTAAACCTGATGAAGCAAAAAGACTTTATCAGTTTTTTGTCAAGCAATGTCAACAAAAAATAACCACTCAAACGGGTGAATTTGCCGCCGACATGCAAGTATCATTAATTAATGATGGTCCTGTGACATTTTGGTTACAAGTTTGATTCTATAACTGAAAAGGCATTCCGATCATCTGTCATCAATTATTGCAATTTATTATACCCACTATTGGTTACATTCAGAAATCCTATTTATCAAGCCTATCAGCATAGTTCAGCCTTATATCACACCAATAATAATATTATCAATATTATTATTGGCTATTAAGTTATCCGCTAAAATTATCACATCCGACAATAATGAGATAGAAAAAAGCAGTGGATGAATTAATCATCAATGGTCAAATTACGGGTGGTCAAATCATATGGTGTTAATTGATAAACATAATAATTAAGCCAATTACTAAATAATAGATAAGCATGGCTACGCCACGTTGCTTTTGGCTCAACATCGGGGTTATTATCAGGAAAATAATTATACGGGATATCTGGATTAATACCTGCCTTCAAGTCACGAAAATATTCATTAGCTAATGTAAATGAATCATATTCAGGATGCCCTGTCACAAAAGCCATACGTTTATCAGGAGTTGCCATTAAGTAAGGCCCTGTAATATCAGACGTTGCTAAAATGGATAAATCTGTGTAACTTCTAATTTTATCAATTGGGAAATCAGCATAACGCGAATGAGGTGCTAAAAAGGTATCATCAAAACCACGCGTTAAAATTGCATTAGGTTGAACAATTTGATGCTGATAAACACCTGATAACTTATGTGCTCGAGTGAATTTAGGTAAATCGTATAAGACATTTAATGCAGCTTGAACCGCCCAGCAAACAAACATAGTTGAGGTGACATGATCTTTTGCCCAAGCAATAATTTCGGTTAATTTAGGCCAATATACAACATCTGAAAAAGCCACTTTTCCTAGTGGAGCACCGGTTATAATTAGTCCATCAAAATTCTGTTCACGAATATCATCAAAATCACAATAAAAACTGTTTAAATGTTCAACGGGTGTATTTTTTGACTCACGTTGATCAATACGCAATAACTGAATATCAACTTGTAAAGATGAATTAGAAAGTAAGCGTAAAAATTGATTTTCAGTCTCTATTTTTTTAGGCATGAGGTTTAGAAAAAGAAGCTTTAGTGGACGAATTTCTTGATTATTAGCTCGTGATGAGGTCATAACAAATACATTTTCATTACGTAACACATCAACAGCGGGTAATGAGTCAGGAATACAAATAGGCATAACAAAAGCTCCTAAAAACGATAAATTAGTTTTAACACAAAATAGACGTCTAGAAATCCATATAGCTAAATATAGTGCCTTTTAGTTTATTTGTCGAGATTTTTTATTTAACAAAATCATTATAATAATCAGATTAAAAACAGGTGCATAATCCAAAGAAATTGATCATTACCTCACACGCTAAAATGCAAATAATAGCTAAGTTTATGAGCTAAAAAGTGCGCGTATCAGTCCGCCATGTATCAGCAGTCAACGCCTCACCAAAATAACTATTTATCAATTTTTGGGTAATATCACTTAATGGTGAAGCCAATACTTCAGCAGTATTGCCAGACTCAACAAGATCGCCATTGTGCATAACTAAAATATCATCACTAATATGTTTCATCATACCAATATCTTGTGTTACATAGACATAAGAAATATTTTGTTGAGCTTGTAATGACAGCATTAAATTAACAATTTGCGAGCGCATCGAAATATCTAACGCGGCCAAAGCCTCATCAAGAATAATGACCTTAGGCTTTAAAATTAGAGCTCTTGCTAATGCTACACGTTGCTTTTGACCTGCTGCCATCACAGAAGGATAATAAGAGGCATGCTCAGGCAATAATCCAACTTGCTTTAATACACTACTAATTAGCTTTTCACGCTCATGAGCATCATAATTGGTATTATATTTAAGTGGAATTTCTAACAATTGTCCAATACGCAGCCTTGGATCAAATGAACTTTCAACATGCTGAAAAATCATTCGAATCAGTTGACAACGATGACTATAATCGCCGTATTCAACTTTATTACCAGCAATCCAGATATCACCACTATCGGGTTTTATCATACCAACTAACATTTTAGCCAAGGTCGATTTTCCTGATCCATTCTGCCCAATAATCGCCAAAGTCTTACCTTCATTTAATGAAAATGATATTGGATTAACCGCATTAATTTGTAAATGACCAAAAAGCCCTTTAGCTATTTTAAATTGCTTTGATAAGTTACGTACTTTTAATATTGGATTCATTTTTATGCCTATTATTTATGGTAACTCATCAATATTTAACGGAAAATGGCAAGCAACAGAACGATCTTTTATCGGTAGTAATTCGGGTGCTTGAATACATTTTTTTTGTGCATAAGGACATCGTGGTCCTAATCGACAGCCTATTGGTAAATGCTCCAATGATGGAATCACACCGGGTAAAGTATTTAACGGACTTTTATGTGGCATTGCTTTGCCAAAATCAGGGATTGCATAAATCAGCGCCTGAGTATAAGGATGATAAGGTGATTTAATTAAATCTTCGCTATTAGCAACTTCAACGGTTTGTCCACAATATAGGACATTGATACGGTCAGTCCATCTGGTTACCATTTGCAAATCATGGCTGATAAGCAAGATAGTAGTCCCCATATTTTGATTCATACTAGCGAGCAACCTAAAAATTTGTGCTTCGGTAGTGGCTTCCATTGCATTGGTTGGTTCATCAGCAATAAGTAGCTTTGGCTGATTAGCCAACGCAATAGCTATCATGACTTTCTGACATTCGCCTTCGGTTAATTCAAATGGATAGGACTTTAATATCTCCTTATGATTCTTAATTCCTACCCGATGCAATAACTCAATCGCTCGATGTTTACGCCAAAATAATCGCTGCCACCAATGCCCTTTAAATGTTCTTCTTGGAATTGCACTGATTAACTGTTGCCCAACTTTCATAGAGGGATCTAAACAAGATTGTGGTTCTTGAAATATCATCGAGATATTGGCACTAATCACTTTTCGGCGTTGTCTCGGCGTGAGTTTAAGTAAATCAATATCATTAAAATAAATACGATCGGCTGAAATCTTCCAGTTATGATTAGTTACCCCTAAAATAGCTTTAGCAATAAGGCTTTTTCCTGAGCCTGATTCACCAACCAAGCCTCGTATTTCACCTTCTGACAACTTCAAATTAACCCGATCAATTGCACGCAAAAGACCCCCTGGCGTAATAAACTCAATAGTTAAATTTCGAATATCTAATAATGCCATAATTAAGTTCCTGCTCGCCGGCCATATAATCCAAAGTTGAATAAATACACCAAAATAATTGTAGCTGAAACTGCAATTCCTGGAGATAAAAAGGCCAAATAATTAATAGCAATGATATCTTTCATTTGAAACATCATCATTCCCAAATCCGGTCGGGAAACATCATTAGCAAAGCCTAAAAAAGTTATTGTAGTAACTGACAAAATAACCGATCCAAATAAGGAAACAATTTCGGTCACATAAATAGGTAAAATGTTAGGTAGAATATAATGATTTAAAATTGAAAACGAAGATAGTCCATCAAGTCTATAGGCCGTAATATACGTTTTATTCCATTCGTTGATAACACGTTGATGAATATTGTAAATAAAGCGTGGGGAATAAGATAACCCAATCACCAATAACATATTGGTAATATCATCTTTTAATAATAAGCTAATCACAATCACACCAAGTAACGGAGGTACAACCATACAGAATTTAAAAACAAACAATACAAAAGGGCGTATAAATGATATAAAAAACATTAAATAATTAATTACCCCACCAATGGCAACCACATAAAATACTGCTTTTAATGTCATTGACATGGTTGAACGATAACCAATTAACAAATAATTAAAAATATCTTGTCCTTTCGCGTTAGTACCGAGTATATGATTGATATCACCACTAGACCACCAAGCAGGTGGCAATAAAGCCGGGTAACTAGGGTTTAAATGAGCATGAAAAAACCATTGAGTTGATAAGGCTACAAATGTAATCGCCAATATGCCATAAAAGCCAACAATTAAGTAAAGATTGCTGTGCAACCGACTAAAGCTTAACTTTAGACCTTTTATTAACCTAGCTAGCCTAGACATAATGTTCCTTATGACGCAAAGGATAAATAACAACTGCCGAAATTTCACCTAATAGCGCTAATAAACTGATAACAGTGCCACAAGCTAGAATGGCAATAGAAATAATAAAATAATTATGATGGTGATAAGCAATCATCACCCATTGCCCTAGCCCTACTCGATTAAATAAAATTTCAATAACCATAGTTGAAAACAACAGTGTTGTCGTATTATACGTCAATTGTGGAATGGTCGCAGGAATAGCATTAGGTAATAAGTGCCGACGTAAAATTTTAAATGGTGATCGTTCTCGAATAATTGCCATTTTGATAAAATTTTGCCGGGCGGTACTTTTTACATTTTGACTGACTAATTGAATAGTCATAATGCTTGGTTGAATGGCTAAAATCATGATCGGCAAAAGCAAATAGTGAAGCTGCTCAAATAATACCTGCCATTGAAATGTCTTTGATGAAACAAAAATATCCAATAACGAAGTACCGGCAACTGCTGGTGACACATCGAAATTCATCGATATCGACCAAGTTGGTGATAACCAATACATGACGATAATTACAAACATAACAATAGGACAAGAATATAATAATAAAGATCCTAAGCGAATCGTACTATTTAACCAAGTAAAATTACTAAGCCCAAGAAAAATACCCAAAGGTAATCCAATCAGTAAAGCAACAAATAACGCGAGAATACAAAGTTCAAATGTAGCCAATAATGTATGAAAAAACGGGACGGTTTCACCAGTTAATAATCTGAATTGGCCTTGTAGCAACTGCTTAAAAAAAACACGGTAGGCATCAATAAAACTTAGGTTGTTAAAGTTAAACGCTGAATGAGGGGTAAAATAGACTAAACAAAAGCTAATCTGAGCCAACACGCAGATAATAAACAAAAACGTGACTATTTTTTTGAAAATATAGATAATCATTGTTTATCTTTATCGATATTATAAGTAAATAAAACACGGCGACATAATCACATCACCGCGTTTTAATCTATTTATTGGTTATCCGGAATCACCGGTTTACTTGCTGCGGCATAAGCATGATCTTGAGCACTTAGGCCACCGGCATTACCTTTACCTTCAAAACGATAATTTAACTCTTCGCGTGATTTTATGGCAATAGCAGAAGTCACATATTCTGGCGCGGGTGCTTTAGTCATTACTGAAGAAGAATAACCTATTGATTGTGAATTAGTAATGACCAAATCAATATTCTGACTATTTTGCTGACTACCTTGAAAATCTTCTTTAGCATCAATCAATGACGAACTTTTTGATGCATCATCCACAATAACAGCGTCATTTAGGCTCGCTTCATTTTTAACAATGACAGGAAGTAAAAGTGAAGGGATGACAGGTACCACAATATTTGGTTCGTCATTCGTTATTTGACTGTAATCAACAGCAACTCGACCTAAGGCTAATTCTAATGACGCAGCAGCAAATGGTAACGGCATTGGCGACTGTTTTAGGTCGACATTACGAACACGGCGTTTATTATTACGTTGACCATTCATTCGTAAATGTCTTGACGCACGGCGTTGACGCTTCGGTTGAGATTCCGAAATAATAGTGTCTTTAGAGGGTTCAGAGACAATAATTGGTAATAACAAAGAAGGAATAATGACTCTTTCTTGTTCAACTTGCATCGTAGTATCAGCATTTTTGACACGAACACTTTTAGTTAAAGCGCGTTGTTGGCGTCTTGGTTTCGCTTCACGTTGCTTCGGTTGTACCGCTTCACCCGCAACTCTATCTGACTTAATATTATTTTCTGAGTTTGACAAATGAGTATTTGCATTATTATTTTGTTTAGCTCGGCGATTATTTCGACTTGACTCTTTGCTCTCCTCTGTAGAGCCTACAGTATTGCCTGCTACATTATTGTTTCTGTTATTGCGTTGACGTCGATTGTTGGAACGTTGATTATCTCGTCTTTTTACCGTTTTGGGTTTAACCTCTGGTTGAGGTTCTGGTTTTTCTGTCACAAACAATTTACGTAGCTTACCAAAGAATCCACTAAACAAACTGCCTGATTTTTTCGTTTTTGGCTCGACTTTTTCTTTTGGCGCTACACATGCTTCAACTTTAGGACCTGATAATACGGCTTGTTCAACAATAACTTCCACAGCTTGCTGTTCATCTTCCTCTTCTTCAAGTTCACGAATCAGTTTTGGAAGATTATAACTTAGTACATCCGTTTCTTCGCCTCTACGCTTACGAATCACTTTATAAAGCGGTGTTTCCATCTCTTCATCACCGGCAATCACAATTTTGACATCAGGATGCATGCTTTCAATATTAGTGATAGCGCGACGTTTTTCATTGAGTAAATAGCTTGCTATTGGTACTGGAACAATGACATCGATTTGTACAGTATTATCTTTCATCGCTTCTTCTTGAATTAATCGAAGAATCGATAAAGACAATGAATTACTATCACGAACCGTACCCGTTCCTTGACAACGCGGACAAATATGATGAGTTGCTTCGCGTAATGACGGGCTTAAACGTTGGCGAGACATTTCGAGCAAACCAAAACGAGAAATACGGGTCGTTTGGATACGCGCACGGTCAGTCTTCATCGCTTCTTTAAGGCGATTTTCTACTTCACGCTGATTGCGAATTGGTGTCATATCAATAAAATCGATAACAATCAAACCACCTAAATCGCGTAAACGCAGTTGGCGCGCGATTTCTTCGGCTGCTTCAAGGTTAGTATTAAATGCGGTTTCTTCAATATCGCTACCACGAATTGATTTAGCTGAATTAATATCAATAGCGGTAAGTGCTTCTGTCGCATCAATCACAATTGAACCGCCAGACGGTAAGCGAACTTCACGCTGGAATGCCGACTCAATTTGACCTTCAATTTGGAAATGATTAAATAATGGAACATCCCCTTCATAAAGTTTTAAGCGACTAACGTACTCAACACGCCCTAAATCAGCTAATCGTTTTTTAGCCATTTCAAGAACTTTAGGATTATCAATTAAAATATCGCCGACATCATCACGCAAATAATCACGAAATGCTCGCGTAATAATATCGCTTTCTTTATGAATTAAACTTGGCGCAGGATGCTTTTTGGCCTCATTTTGAATGGCAGTCCAATAGTTGACTAATGCGTCTAAATCTTGTTGTAACTCTTCTTGGCTTTTACCCACCCCAGCGGTTCGAGCTATCACGCCCATACCTTTAGGTTTTTCGATAGCATCAATAATACGTTTAAGATCGGCTCGTTCTTCACCTTCTATACGACGCGAAACGCCACCAGCACGAGGATCATTTGGCATCAAAACTAAATAACTACCAGCTAAGCTGATATAGGTTGTTAAAGCTGCACCTTTTTTGCCGCGAATCTCTTTTTCAATTTGGATAAGAACTTCTTGACCTTCTTGTAGATGTTTAATACTACGACGACCACTAATATTAGATGGGAAATAGCTTTCCGCAATCTCTTTTAAAGGTAAAAATCCATCACGTTCACCACCATAAGAAACAAAAGCTGCTTCTAAGCTTGGATTGATTTTAGTAATTTTACCTTTATAAATATTGGCTTTCTTTTGTTCATGACCAAGGCTTTCGATATCTAAATCATATAAGCGCTGACCATCAACAAGCGCAACACGCAGCTCTTCTTGCTGGGTTGCGTTGATTAACATTCTTTTCATTATTCTACACTCTTAATTAATCTTAATTAACTGTAGGTAGAATCTTATTATTGATAAGTGATTATTTTAACAATGATGAATAATGGTACTTAACTAAATATTCGTATACAGCATTCATTATTTTATTTATGTTATTTTTGTTATTATTTTATGTGAATCCGATACCGCTTACACCACATCAATATAATACATTAAGCAAAATATTAAATTAAAAAGCACTAAATACTTTACAAAAAACCTAATTGTATAATTTATTGACGCTATGAACATGGTTAATTTGCAACCCACAGTATTTTACTGATTTTGGCAAACAAACTAAATCTTTATGTAATTGTTTAAAATAAACATATTATCTAATTATAATGATTCTACTTACGCTATTTTATTTTGACAAACTGTAATGTCTAACGCCATTGCTGCATTACAAGGATAAAATTATCCCTCTCTATTATTAACGTTTCAGCCAAGGATAGCAAGCAAATTAAACTGGCTGTTTTACAAACAGTTAAGCGGTCATTTTTCACATTTTCAACTGTTGTGCCCACATAATAAATAACTCAATTGATTTGCTTAAATTTTTATACTAAAACGTCTATTTACCTAAAACAGCTTTACAAGCTTTCTTATAAATTACCCAATTCACAAAAATAAAACGTTGATGCGATTATGCATAGCAAAACTTAATCAGTATAATGACGATTAAATAACATGATAATTTGAATATGAGATATATTTGTTTATGAGCTCTACAGACAAAATCGCTTTACTTAATTTTACTACTCGTTGGATTAACCAATTCACCTTCGCACCAGCAAGCGAAGAATTACATGCTATCCCCTCGCCTTGCATTTTAAAAACGCAACAGCTTACGGTATATTGGCAACCATTTTTATTGGAGCCACCAAGAGATCTCACAATTGCTGAACAAGTCATTGGCATCACATTACACGCCTGCGCTCATTTTTTTTATGGCACACAATATGCTGGCAATATGACAGCTCAATTTGCCAATACCCATTTGACCTTAATTCAAGCATGGAATGATGATGATTTTGCAACGTTAGAACAAAATTTAATTGCTCATTTATCTCAACAAAAAAAATTAAAACGCATACCAACCATTTTTATCGCATCGACGAATGAAAGTACCGAAATAATTGCCATCAATAACTTAACAGGCGAAATTGTAAAAGAGGATTTGATTACTGGTGAATTAACTATCCTAGCGCACGATTTAACCACTTTTTTAGATAAGCTAATTGTTACATGTTAAACAATAGTCGTTTAGCAATAATACAATACTTGTATACACCTTTTGCAAAAGTAACGATTATCAAAATTGTATCTTACAAAATAATGTGTATATAATGCGTTGAAAGTCATTAGATCAGATAGGTGAATTATGTTTGAATATTTAACAGCAGCTCCAGCCGATCCCATTTTAGGGTTAGCCGATCTTTATAATAAGGATGAACGCACCAATAAAATTAATTTAAGTGTTGGTATTTACAAAGATGAAACCACCAAAACACCTATTTTAGAAAGTGTGAAAAAAGCAGAACATTTTTTATTAAATGACGAAACAACCAAAAGTTACTTAGCTATTGATGGCGTCAACGCTTTCAATCTTGCAACACAAATTCTGCTTTTTGGTCGCGAAAATGAACGAGCAAGAACCGCACAAGCACCTGGAGGAACAGGGGCTTTACGCATCATGGCGGATTTTTTAGCTCGCCGGACCAAAGTAAAACGTGTTTGGGTAAGTAATCCAACTTGGCCAAATCACCGTAGTGTATTTCAAGCTGCTGGCCTTGAAGTCCGTGAATACCATTATTATAGTGCACAAACACACACTCTTGATTTTGATGCCATGATCAGTAGCTTAAACCAAGTTGTTGCTGGCGAAGCGGTATTGTTCCATGGCTGCTGTCATAACCCAACGGGTATCGATCCAACCCCAGAACAATGGCAAGCAATTTCGGATTTAGCCTTAAAAAATGGCTGGTTACCACTATTTGATTTAGCTTATCAAGGCTTTGGAACAGGTGTCGAAGAAGACGTTTACGGATTAAGATTATTTACGCAAAGCCACCCTGAATTACTGATTGCAAGCTCATATTCAAAAAATTTTGGTCTCTATAACGAACGCGTAGGCGCATTCACGTTAATTGCTGCAAATGCTGAAATTGCCGATCGTGCCTTTAGTCAAGTCAAAACAATTATTCGAGCTAATTACTCTAATCCACCTGCCCATGGTGCTAAAATTGTCTCTTACATTTTAAACAATGAAGAATTAAAAGAAGAGTGGATCGATGAATTAACTGGTATGCGACAACGCATTCACCGCATGCGGCAACTATTTGTAAAAACATTACAAGATAAAGGGGCTAATCAAGATTTTAGCTTCATCGCCAAACAAAACGGTATGTTCTCGTTCAGTGGTTTGAACGAAGAACAGGTGCTCAAATTACGCCATGATTATGGTATCTATATTGTTAATTCAGGGCGTATCAATGTGGCAGGTATGACTTTAGATAACATGTCGAGACTTTGCGAATCGATTGTTCAAGTGCTATAAAAATTGTAATAAACAAATACCAGAATATTGTTAATGCTATTTGTTTAAGTCACAAGAAAAACACTCAAATAACCAGAGTGTTTTTCTTTGGTCTTTTAAATTTGAGATGATTTTGATTATTAAAAAGCATTCATAAAAACCATTGATTTTATTTGTTTTTTATTTTTGATATTTTTTCAAATCCCTTGTCTATATAAAAGATAAACTGTAAGAATTACTTGCGTTGTTTACTGTAATTTGAAAAGCGACTGTAATGTATAGATATAACGCCGTATCCCAGATAAACAGTATGACGCCTACATTATAAAGAAAAATCACCGTCACCAATTTAACTAACCGCTTTAAGGTCAGTCCCATTTATCGTACCGAAAAACCTGATTAAGCATTAAATAACATAACTACCATTAAATATAAAACACGAAAATGGTTAGCGTCATTTTCTAGGTAAGTTGTGTGCTCGCTATGCGGTATTCATAAAGCTATTCACGTTTTAGGCTATATTTTTTGTAAAAAATATTCAGGATTCTATACCGTTTCGTGATGAACAGAGAATTTTCAGCATCTCAATTTATAAAAACGAGTGATCGCCATCGTCTCAATTAACAATTCACCAAAGTTGCCAGCCCTAAAATAAATGGGTAAGTCGCGAGCGTGATACGTACCTTAATGGCGATGTAGCATAATTGGCAAATAATTAGCGATTCAAAAAACAGAAAATAAAAGTTTTTATTTTGGTTATTTTTTCTTAGCTTATCCTAATTTTTTACTTTTATTTTTAACTATTATTAATAACGATAGCTAACAATATGAAGCGAACAAAACAAAAAAACAAAATCAATTGTTTTATAGTGTTTTACAAAAAGATAAAGTTGTTTAGCGCACCCCATCCTTACGACTCAAAAAGTATCCTGATTATCACTCAAATCACCAAAATGCCCATTTCCATTAATCTTTTATTCCAATTAGTTATATCCATAGACAAACAGATTATTAGACGATCTCTCAATAATTACTAATAATTATTTAACAGGAAAATAACCATGATTGAGGATAGTTTGGTGGCGTCACATATTTTAGATTTTTTAATTTTAGGCAATAACTTTGGTACAAGCGAAATGAGAGCGATTTGGTCAGAGCAAAATCGCTTGCAAAAACAAGTAGACGTCGAAGTCGCTTTAGCTAAAGCGGAAGGCGAGCTAGGCGTTATTCCAACCGAAGCAGCCAATGCAATCATAGCCAAAGCCGATGCATCTAAACTATCAATTGAACACATTGCCGAAGAAGCAGCTAAAGCCAAACACTCATTAATGTCGACCATTAACGCACTACAAAAACAAGTCGGTGATGCTGGTCAATATATTCATTACGGAGCAACCACACAAGATATTGTCGATACCGCAACTGTTTTACAATTAAAACAATCATTTATAGTCATTGAACGCGATAGTAAACTAGTGGCACTTGAGCTAAAACGTTTGGCCAAACAGTATCAATATTTACCCATGGTTGGCCGTACACATGGCATGCAAGCACTCCCTACAACCTTTGGTTTTAAACTTGCGGTATGGTTAGATGAATTTATTCGGCACTTACAACGTTTAAGTGAAATCAAACAACGGGTATTAGTCGGTAATATTAGTGGCGCAATTTGTACTTATGCATCAATGGGCAAGCTAGGACCACAAGTAGAATCGCGAGCATTAACGTTACTCGGACTAAATACCCCTAATATCGGTTGGCAAGCAGCTCGTGACCGTTTTTCTGAATATGCATCAGTCATCGCGCTAATCAGTGGTACATTAGGCAAAATAGGTAATGAATTTTATAACTTGATGCGTACTGAGATTAACGAAGTCGAAGAACCTTTCTCGACAGGAAAAATTGGCTCAACCACCATGCCACATAAACGCAATCCAGCAGCATTAGAAGGTCTAGCCAGTTTGACAGCTCCACTTTTAAAAAGCGTCGCGTTAATTCATGAATCAATGAAAGTTGAACATGAACGCGATGCCATGAGCTGGCGTGCCGAATGGATCGCACTACCCGAAATTAACCTTTACATTTCAGCGCAACTGCAAACAGCCCTTGCCGTGCTTAAAGGTCTTAAAGTCAATGCTGATCAGATGTTGGCCAATTTATCACTGCAAAATGGCTTGTTGTTATCAGAAAAAGTGATGTTCGAAATTGGTAAGCGATTAGGCAAACAAACTGCTCATCAGCTGGTTTATCAAAGCGCTATGAAAGCGTTTGAACAAAATCGACCATTTAAAGAGATATTATTAGAAGATCCAAGCTTGAACCAAACATTGACCGAATCGGAAATTGATACTTGGTTAGATCCAATTAACTATCTTGGCTCTGCTCCTGAAAAAGTCGCACAAGTCATTCAATATGCTCAACAGTGTGGAGTATTAGCATGAGCTTTCGCTTAATGACTGATAAAGATATTCCAGCTTATCAGACACTGCTGCATAGAGCTTATCAAGCCACAACTCAATTAGGCATTCATTTTGCCGCAGCGACAGTCACGCAACCGCAGATTGCTGAGCATATTGCATCGAATGCCGTGTATCTATTTGAACAAGAAGATGAGCTACTATCAACCTTAAGCATTCGCTTTCCGTGGGGCAATAACCCAGGACCTTATGGGTTACCCCATTTAGGTTGGTTTGCAACCGATCCACGTTATAAAGGTCAAGGCTATGGTAATGCATTATGGGATTTTGTTGAACAGCAAATTTTAATTAACCAACTAAAGTTACCTGCCGTCACGCTAGGCACTGCAGCAAATCATCCATGGCTTGCCCAAATATATATAAATAAAGGCTATAAAAAAATAGGGAAAGCAGATTTAACGCCTGATCATACCACGCTCTATTTTGAAAAAATCTTAAATCATAAAAGCTACACCGAATGGAAAAAAAGGAGTAATAAACAATGAAAAAAATAACCTCGTTACTATCCGCTCTATTATTAACTAGCCTAACCTTAATGGGTTGTGATAATCAATCCAACCATCAAGTCACAGATCAAAATATTATTAAAGTAGGTTCTACAGGACAAAGCTACCCAAACGGTTATAAACAAGATGGCAATTTAGTCGGATTTGATGTTGAGGTTACCGAAGCGATTGCCAAAGAATTAGGCTATAAAGTCGAATGGGTCATTGCGGAATTTGGTGGATTGATGGGACAATTTGATTCTGGGCGGTTAGATACTATTGCCAATGCGGTTGCAATTACACCTGCTCGTCAAGCCAAATATGATTTTTCCAACACCTATAGCTTTTATGGTAGCCAAATTGTAACTCACAAAGATAACAATGATATCAATCAATTATCTGATTTTAAAGGCAAAACCATTGCTGGTGTGCTAGGCTCAAATCATATAAACAATCTAAAAAAAGCCTTTCCTAACAATGAAATCACTATCAAGACCTATGAAACACGAGATGGAGCAATGTATGACACGGAGTATCAACGAGTTGATGGCTATGTCAATTCAAAACCGATATTACTAGCTGAAATTAAGCGTAAAAATCTACCGTTCAAATTAGTTGGTGAACCCATTACTATTGAGCAAGTCGCATTTCCATTTAGTAAAGATGAAAAAGGTCAAGCACTGCGTGAAAAATTCAATCAAGCCCTCGAAAAGTTACGCACTAATGGCACATTGAAAAATTTGGCAATTAAATATTTTGGCGAAGATATTACCTTATGAATTTTAATGTAAACTATTTTTTAAATGTGTTTCCGCAGATATTGCCTTATCTGCCGGTTACCCTTTTTATTACCATCATATCGATTATGTTTGCCATTATATTAGGGCTGGCAATTGCATTACTGCGTAGCAATAAAATAATCATTATCGATTCGATTTTTGCACTGTTTATTTCACTATTTCGAGGAATACCATCCGTTGTTTTACTGTTTATTATTTATTATGGGTTACCGCAGATTTTTCCTGTTTTAAAACAAATGGGCGCAACAACGGCAGCCATTATCTGCTTTAGTTTAAAATATTCATCCTATTTAGCCGAAATTTTCCGAGCAAGTTTAGAGTCGGTTGATCACGGGCAGAAAGAAGCGGGACTAACAGTGGGGTTAAGTAAAATACAAGTTTATCGCGGTATTATACTGCCTCAAGCCATGGTGAATGCCTTACCCAACACCGGTAATATGTTTATCTCATTACTTAAAGATTCGTCTGTCGCCTTTTTTGTTGGCGTGCAAGAACTATTAGCAGCCGGAAAAATGTTAACCGCTAACTCATTCCTCTACTTTGAAACCTATTTAGCTGTAGGCATTGTTTACTGGTTGACTGTTGTTATCTATTCTTGGATACAAAAACAGTTAGAACAGAAACTCACTGCCCCCTATCATCGTTAAGGAGAAGTGTTATGATTACGGTATCACATTTATCTAAACGCTTTGCTAATAATGAAGTGTTAAAAGAGATCAACCTAAACATCAAACAAGGCGAGGTGGTTGCAATTATTGGACCTTCGGGATCAGGTAAATCGACTTTATTACGTTGCTTAAATTTATTAGAAAAACCGAACAACGGTACCATTCAAATTGGCACAGCAATGCTAGATGCTAAACATTATAGTAATAAAGAAGAAATCCATTTACGCAAGCAATCTGCAATGGTCTTTCAACACTACAATTTATTTAAAAATAAAACCGCATTAGAAAATATTACCTATCCATTAATTGTTGGACAAAAGAAAGATAAAAAAGAGGCCGAACAACTTGGCTTATCATTATTAGAACGCGTTGGTATGTTACCCTATGCTACACAATATCCCATCACCTTATCTGGTGGTCAGCAACAGCGTGTTGCTATCGCAAGAGCACTTGCGGTCAGACCCAAAGTATTATTATTTGATGAACCAACATCCGCACTCGATCCCGAGCGTGTACACGAAGTATTACAAGTGATGCTACAGCTAGCCAAAGAACATATCACAATGATTATCGTGACCCACGAAATGGAGTTTGCTAAGTATGTTGCAGACCGAGTTATCTTTATGGCAGATGGCGTAATTGTTGAAGAAGGACCTGCAAAATCAATAATTGATAATCCACAAAATGAAATAACACAACGTTTTTTGCGCCAATTGACCGATGAAATTGATTTTGAAATTTAACGATTAAAAACTGACTTAACCACAACATTAGTTTTTAATCGTTAAAGCGTAAAAAGATGTGACAATAAAAATGTATACAAATCTAAACCGATTGCAAGCGCACGAATATCTTTCAATAAATTATCCGCTGTCTTTTGGTCACCTACGGCTTTGACCATCTTCAATGATAATTCGCGCTGACTGTATGGATTTTTTGGCGAACCT
The DNA here is from genome assembly GCF_057063585.1 of Gilliamella sp. X-60. Classification (NCBI taxonomy): domain Bacteria; kingdom Pseudomonadati; phylum Pseudomonadota; class Gammaproteobacteria; order Orbales; family Orbaceae; genus Gilliamella; species Gilliamella sp. X-60. Next base: position 57,066 of record NZ_JBXSQJ010000009.1, read on the forward strand.
TTTGGAATATCAATTCGTTGAATCAACTTTTCGCCGGTGCGATTAATAATTTCAACAACAACATAACGTTTATTGTACGCCTGTGGATGGGGTATAAGTTGTATTTGATAACTGCGTTTCATCTTCTGCATCAATTGTTTTATGCCATTTGCAATAGGCTTTGCTGAAAACTGTTCAAAACTAAGTGGCAATCCTAAAAGGGTTAATGCTAAAACATACTCAGCTGAAAAACGCCCTTGTTCAGCAAGCAAAGGCATTTGATAAATTAAAGCAGCATCACTTTGTGGTGGAGAAAAAAAGATAGTAATACTCTCAATCTTATCAACACTAAAGTTAGCATTCCGATAAAGCAATTGCCCCGCATCAGCAATATAAGCTGCAGCCGAACAATAAGAATAATTTTTAAACCATAATCCGGGATCTACAATCTTCCAAGTTTTGCCCCAATGACTTAAATCAAAACGCGTATTACCTTGCCCATAAATAGCCAAAAAACCTAATTTATCATCTAAAAAATCCTGATCGGCATGTATACCCGCTCTTAACCATTCAACCGCTTGTATGGCATGCTCGGCTGCGATCCCAGCATGCAAAAACTTAATCGGCGTACCCATTAATAAACGCATTCCCGATGCTTGAGTCGCAGCTAACGTTAATGCTTGTGATAAAAAAGGTTCATCATAGAGATAACAAATAGCCGCAGTCGCAGCAATCCCACCCAAAGTAATAGTTGTATGCCAACCTTTTTCATAATGCTGTGGATTGACACTTTGCCCCAATAAAGCCATCACTTCAATACCAATCACATAAGCCGTTAAAAAACGCCTACCATCAATCTTTTGTTCAGTATTATCTAATCGAACACTTGCAATGAGTGCGGATAAAATAACGGCAGATGGGTGACCTCGAACATCTGAATGTACATCATCATAATCTAAACAATGCGCTTGAAAGCCATTAAAAAGTGCTGCTTGCCTTGCGCTAGCCAACTTTTTTTGGCCAATTAACCAAGCTCTCGCATTTCCACCTTCATCCGCTATCCATGCTAGCAATTTATAAACATCATCTTCATGGCAAGCTTGTAAAGCGCAAGCAAAATAATCCGTTACCCCATTGATAGCACAATCAATAACTTGAGGGTCACTGATTATTGGCGTATTTTGGATTAAAAAACTTAACTGTTGACCTAAATTCATGCAAAACTCTCAAACTAAGCAAATACGATAAGCGATTAGGGAAATTAGTTTACTTCGAGACAACTAAAATAACCTATCATCAGCTATAAGTTAAAGACTATGTAGTTATATTCTAATAACCCAGAATCATAATGCGTCAGTCATTAATATAATCATTTGGAGCGATTATTTTATATGTTAAAATGGTTTCAACAAAAACAATCAAATCAAAAATTTAACATCTCATTATGTCAACTTGTTATATCGCCTTAGGCAGTAACCTTGAAGATCCATTGGCACAAGCCAATCGTGCAATTGCAGCATTAAAGCAGCTACCTAACACGACGGTTATGGATATTTCCCCTTTTTATCGCAGCAAACCACTTGGTCCACAAGATCAAAATGATTATCTTAATGCCGTCATTAAACTGACGACAAGCCTATCGCCAATCGCCCTGCTGGATGAACTGCAAACCATTGAAAAAGCGCAAGGACGGGTACGCAAAGACAACCGTTGGGGAGCAAGAACCTTAGATCTCGATATTTTATTGTATGATGATTTAGTCATGCAGAGTGAAAGGCTAACAATCCCTCATTATCATATGAAAAATAGAGAGTTTGTGCTCTATCCTTTATTTGATATTGCTCCTAACCTAATTTTACCTGACAACGATAAGTTAAAAGATTTAGTTGCCAAATGCCCAAAAAATGATTTAAAAATGTGGAATATTTAATTAATTTTATCAATAACAATTGGTTACATTATTTTTTTATTTAAAGTAAAAAAAAATGATAAAAAAAATTTGCCAATGGCTGAATTATTGCTATAGTTTAGCGCTTTCAAATAATCTGTACTTAAGGGGATTGCTGTGAAAAAGGAACAAAAAGTAAATACATCTTCTCTTAGCCTGCTTTCAATTGCTGGGCTTGAGCCTTATAAAGAGGCACAAGGCGAGGAGTACATGAACCCTAAGCAATTAAAACATTTTAAACTTATTTTAGAAGCTTGGCTTGCTCAACTACAAGGTGAAATGGGTAAAACAGTTACCCACATGCAAGATGAAGCTGCGAACTTTCCAGATCCAGCTGACCGAGCAACGCAAGAAGAAGAATTCAGCCTTGAATTACGCGCTCGAGATAGAGAAAGAAGACTGATTAAAAAAATTGAAAAAACATTAAAGAAAATTGAATCAGACGACTTTGGTTATTGTGAATCTTGTGGCGTTGAAATTGGCATTCGTCGCTTAGAAGCAAGACCAACAGCAGATTTATGTATCGATTGTAAAACGCTTGCGGAACTTCGCGAAAAACAGATGGGCATGTAACGCCTGTTTCATCTATCATTCTCAAATTAGACCTATGCATTACATCGGTCGTTTTGCCCCTTCACCATCAGGACCATTACATTTTGGTTCATTGGTAACGGCGCTGGGAAGTTATCTCCAAGCTAAATCTTGCCTCGGTAAATGGCTGGTTCGTATTGAAGATATCGACCCACCACGAGAAGTCAAAGGGGCATCATCACTGATATTAAAAACTCTTGAAGCACTAAATTTATATTGGGATGATGCGGTTTTATACCAATCATCGTGCAGTGAACGTTACCAAGCTATTTTACAAACGCTAATCGATAATCAACAAGCCTATTATTGTGATTGTACTAGACAGCGAATTCAAAGTCTGACCCATGGTATTTATGATGGTTTTTGTCGTGAACGGCATTTATCTATTAAGAATAAACAGCAATTTGCCATTCGTTTAAAACAAAATCACCCTATTTTTCAATTTACAGATCAAATTCGTGGCCTACAAACCGTTGAAAAAGCTAGCGCACAAGAAGATTTTATTATTCATCGTAAAGATGGCTTATTTGCCTATAATTTAGTGGTGGTATTAGATGATCATCAGCAAGGCATTACTGAAATTGTGCGTGGAGCAGATTTATTACCGGTCACCGCTAAACAAATCTCACTGTATCAACTGTTCGGCTTTCCTGTGCCAAGCTACTGCCATTTACCGCTAGTACTCGATAACAACGGCAATAAACTATCAAAACAAAACCATGCCAACCCGATTGATTTAAACAATCTTAAAGCATTAACCGTTCAAGCTCTGCAATTTTTAGGGCAATGTGTGCCAAAAGATTGGCAAGATGCCACACAACAGCAACTTTTAGATTGGGCAATACAGCATTGGCAACTGATAAATGTACCAAAACAAAATATCCAATTATCCACCAATACAGGATAAATTAGGCGTAATACCGACATTATGAGCATGTAACAGATGTTTTTCTGGTTTGATCATTAGCGAAGAAAAGATTCTTGCGATTAATTGTTGCTTTTGCGCTGGACTTTGGAGCAAATCACGCAAATCAACGGCTGCATCACCAAACAAACAATAATGCAACTTACCTATTGATGATACACGTAATCGATTACAGTTTTTACAAAAATCTGTTGAATACGGCATAATCAGCCCAATTTTACCTTGATAGTCGCCATGGACATAAACTTTAGCTGGGCCTGATAGCGGATTTTTAGATTGCAATTGCCAACCCTGTGCAATTAGCTGTGTTTCAATCAAACTACCGGACTGGTGATAGCGATTAAACACATCAAGGCTTTCGCCCGTTTCCATCAGCTCAATAAAACGTAACTCTACTGGGCGACATTTAATCCATGACAAATAATCATCTAAATTATCATTCCTGTTTTTCATCAAAACGGTATTAATTTTGACTTTTTTTATACCCACTTCTAATGATCTGTCCACACATTGTATTAGTTCTGTAAGCTTATCTTGACCGGTAATTAATTTAAATAAATGCGGAGACAGACTATCAATACTAATATTGATCGCATTCAAACCGGCTTGATGCCAATTATGAATATTTTTTAATAAACGAGAACCATTGGTTGTAATGGCGAGTTCTTTTACACTTGGGTAAGCAGAGATCATCGACAAAATATCCATAAAATCACGACGCAAAGTGGGCTCGCCACCTGTTAACCGAATTTTACGCACACCAAGTTCAGTAAATGTTGCAACAACATTATTAATCTCACTGAGCGACAAAAATTTATGAGCCTTGTTGGGTCGATAACCATTGGGTAAACAGTACTGACACTGAAAATTACACAGCTCGGTAATCGACAAACGCAGATATTGAAATCGACGCTGATAATTATCAACTAATTGCATATATTTAAACACCTTATCCAAATCGGGAAGCATAGCCATTTCTGTGCTATACCGCGGCTAATCCACCATATGAATTGAAATATCACTTAGGCAAAAGAGCTTCAGAGTTTGATTCAGTCTAGCATAGGCTATATTTTTTGACTATGAGCAAATTGATTTTTATAAAGTATCTATTTATTGAACACTTAAAAACGGTAACGCTTTCCTAAAATAACACCGTCAAAACAACAGATCCCCCTATAAAAATAGATCATTTAAAGTTTCGATTTTATTTATTTTTTAATGTTTGGATTAACTTCAAACGCTTATTGGATGGTTTTTCATTTTGTTATTGGTAGATTTTGTTTTTCATTTTAGGAAAAAGCTTTTTGCTATCTATTTGCAAAAGCGGAAACTCGTACGCTCTGTCTCCTCAATACCCCGCCTAACACGCGGGGGGCTTGGTTCTTGATGCTTGGATGGATTGTCCTTTATTTGCATCATAAGCTCAAGCACATTCTAAGGATTAAGAACTAAGCATCAAATACTAAGGAGTGGTACAAAGTCCATAGTAATTAGTATTATTCGGCAAAGAACTATGGTTACCAATATAACCGCCGCCCATGAACACAGTGAACTGGTAGTCAGCTCCAGCAGTGTCACTTGTCCAGTAGAAGTGGTTCTCAAAGCCCGCGCGGGTGTAAATCCCCGTATCTCCCCACTCCGCGGAGAAACCAGCGCCTATTCGACGCTGGTAATGATTACCAGTTGAGTGTGGTGTGGCACTAATAGCCCCTCTGCAATGGGGACCTGAGCCAGAACCACGACAGGCTGAATTAGTCAGGTCCTTAACCTGTACCATACGATAACCCAAACTACTACACCAAGATAATTGATTTTGAAAAATATCGAATTTACGTCCACGGTTGACATACCACTTCTGTAACACAAATCCATATCTTACGATCTCCTCGCCACTGCTATTTTTACCCACTAACTCAAAGGTCTGCGGCAACTCTATTTCATGGACTATGCTACGGGGATGAGGATTGTTTATATGAGCTCTTGCATGTTGACCGTTTAGCGTAACGCGATATTCGGCATCTCCATCGCTATTAAATATTGGTCTTCTCGCCACGGTAACTGTGATCCCCCCCCTTCTAATTGGCGATTCCCATCTTAAGTCTCTTGCCTCTCCCATTATGATTAAATCAAAATATAATCCATCAGCGCCCGTAGTTGGGAAATTAAGCCCGTATGATGCGGGATTGGTTGATTGAACTAGGAATCCATAATGGGGATTCCATATGTCAGCAGGACCGGCGTACCCATCTGCACCATATTTAATAACTGGTCTTACGAATTTGATAACTTCTAATGGCGACGGTGGCAGTATTATGGCATCACTACGATTACCCGCTCGCCTATTATTAGCGGGTAATGCCTGCAAACTCCATGAATACGACAATAATAACAGCACCAACGCCAGCGAGACTTTTCGAGATAATTTCGATAATAATTTAAGTGATAACTTTGAAGATATAAACAAGGTTCGTGTAAAAACTCGTCTAATGGGATTATTGGGTAAATTTAAAACATAGGTTTGCCAGTGCCTAGTGCTTGGCGACTGATGCCTAATATAGTAGTGCATTACGATTCACCTGCCAAATAAATTTATATTTTACTTCGTTTTTTTCTGTTCATCTATTCATTAAATAAGCTACTCCCTTAAAACCGGCGAAATTATAACCGTTTAAAGGACTCTTGGCTAGTTTTTTTAAGTTTCTGTAAAGTTTTGTTAATGGTGCTTAAATTCAACTCTCGGTTGAAGTGAATTTCTAGAGGGTAGATTTATTTAATTAAAATATGTAGTTAGATTTTTGGCATTTTAGCTTTTTGGGGGAATAAATAGCAACATTGACAATGTCCAAGCTATGGAGGATCAGCAAATCCCCTTAGTAATCTCGCGCTTGGCTACAGAATGAGGCCTACTTATATTTAATCTTATCATCCTGATACTCGCATCTTCGCTTTGCTCAAATGTTCAAATTTGTTCTTGACAAAACATAAGCACGCCAAATTTCCTTATGTGGCGTGCTTAACCTCACCGAGGAGTCGGCGGGATTAATGGTTATATTGACTTTTTGAAGCTATAAAAATAGCGTATTTTTCTATAAAAACACGGAGATATCTGATTGAGATTATTACGATAATTTTAAGTAACTCAATCATTTTTTGAGTGTTTTTTATTATTGCGGTGGTTTTTAGATGCTTTTAGCTTTATTTTTTATGTTAAATGGATAGGCTTTTATTGCTATTGAGCAGCAAAAGCGCATTATCCGTTAATATAAACTGATTGGTTGCCCCCAAGCTGGGGCAATTTGTCTTTAATTACTTAACGTAAATTAAATACATATTATTCCATCTGTAGTTCAAGGATTAAGTGCTAAAAATTTAAGGATAGACACACATTCCGTACGCAGTTTCGTTAGAATTTCTAGTTTTAACCTGACCTCCAACCGCGGTAACAACAAGCTTTTTACCCTCTACTACATCGCTTGTCCAATATGCATTATCAGAAGGTAAACCTACTAAATCCATGTATTCTGTCATGTAACCCCACTCGCTAAGCAAGCCACCACCAATTCGTCGATGGTAATGGTTTCTAGCCGATGATGGTTTAGCGCCTTGGCAACTGCTGTGTAAACCTGTACAGTTTGCATTGGTGACATCTTTCACCTGCATAACCCTATAACCTAATGTCTTACACCAGTTTTCATGTGATGAGAATAAATTAAATCTATCTCCGCGATTGACAAACCACTTTTGTAATTCAAATCCATATTTAATCACTGATTTGCCACTGCTATCGTAACCGACTAATTCAAATTTCTGAGGTAAGTCTGGTTTGCTAATTGCGTTTCGATTTCCGTTCACCTTTGGACCGGTTAGTGTGATTCGCACACTGCTACCTGCCGAATTGGGTCGCATTTTGGCGGTTATACCTGCCTGAGTGATAGTTGGCCAAGTCAGTGGACCACTACCTTCTATGTATAAATCAAAGAATATACCATTAATACCCGTGGTCGGGAAGTTACCAGATGCGATAAAGCCTTTATCTGGATTCCACATACCGGCTGGACCTGCGAACTGATTTACGTCTAACCTTAGATCGCCCGCTTTAATGTAGCAAACTTTAGGAGTTAAGACTGGAGTGATAAAGTAACTTACTGAACTTTTGCCGAAAGTGCTGCTATTAGGCACGCCATACTGTGTCTTTAACATGCCACCAGTACTACTTAACACCACTTTATAAGGTGCTCCGCAAATATCTAAGACATGACTGCGACTAACTTTTTGGTTATATCTATCTGTGAAGCTAATGCTTAAGCTACCAGTTGCAGTTACACCATTTTCTCCCTGTCCATCACCATCATCATCACCCCAGAAGTTATAGGAGGAATTAATTAGTTCTTTTAATTCTATTGAGTCTTTTGATGCTGGTACAAACATGCCAACATTAGCTAAAGTTTCTTCTGCATTGGGTAAGACTATCGGTTTTTTCGCAGTTGAAGTATTATTTGCAGGCGTAATTGTTGTGCCATCAGATAACGTAATACTTAACAGATCTTCGGTCGTAGTGGCTTTAGTTTTACCGCCATCAAACGTTAAATAAGGTGCTGAACCTTGAATTATATTTGTTGTAACAGCCGATAACGCCTGTGTATTTAATGAATACGACAATAGCAATGACAAGGTAGATAAACAAGATAGTGAGCGTTTAGTTAATAGTAATCGTTGCTTTAGGGTAAAGCATAGCCACTTGTTAACTATTAACAAGTATTTACGACAATCTTGTGTGTATCTATTAAGTGAGTTGGGGGTACAAATAATGCCTGAAGAGTATTTAGAAATAGTTAAAGCATAATGTTGCCACATTTGATAAAAAGAATTGTACTGCATAACATCCTATACATCAAGTTTTTTCTTGATAAATCATTTTTTTATAGTCATTTTCCCATAAATTGGGGGTAATTAATTGTAAGGGCAGAAGTATAACGTTAAAAAAAAATTTAGCTACCCTTTTGTCTGCAAGTTTTACAAATACATTTATATAATGTACAAAAATTCATATGTAATAACAAAAATTAGTCAGTAAACCTATATCGAGTCGATTTATATTTTTTAATAATTGGGAACAAGCAAAAGAAGTAATCGAAAAAAAGGTTAACCATTTATACTGCTAAAATACGTTATCAAGCATCACATAACCTAAGGTTAATTGAATATAAAACAAAACTTTCTGGGAGGGGACTAATGATGGGAATTTACATGATAGACAAATAGAATGAAAATCATAATAATAAAAAGGACGCAAACCGCGTCCTTTTTATTATTATGATTTTTTTAAAACTAAAGCGTCTTTAACCAAGCTTTAACATCTTTACCTAAACTTTTGTGGCGCATTGCATATTGTACAAAAGTTTGTACATAACCGAGTTTATTACCACAGTCGTGGCTACGACCCTTGATACAATAAGCATCAACACTATCTTCTTCAAGTAGCATGGCAATTGCGTCGGTCAATTGAATTTCACCGCCAGCGCCTAATGGTGTTTTAGCAAGTAAAGGCCAGATTTTTTCAGATAATACATAACGACCAACAACTGATTGATTTGATGGGGCTTCGTCAATTGATGGCTTTTCAACAACGCTATACATTTGTGCTACATTACCTGCAGATAGCGTTTCACCACGGCAATCAACAATACCATAAGATGAAACTAATTCTTTTGGCACTGGCTCTACCATAATTTGGCTATGTTTGGTTTGGTGATAATTGTTGATCATTGCCGCTAAATTATCGCTGGTAAGGTCACTTTCGTATTCATCAATAATCACATCAGGTAAAACCACAGCAAAGGGTTCATCACCAACTAAAGGATATGCGCATAACACCGCATGACCAAGCCCTTTAGCCAAACCTTGGCGAACACTGGTTATTGTAACATGTTTAGGTAAAATACCTTGTACTTCTTGCAATAACTGACGTTTAACACGTGCCTCTAACATGGCTTCTAATTCAAAACTGGTGTCAAAATGGTTTTCTATTGAGTTTTTTGATGAGTGGGTTACAAAAATAATCTCTGTTATGCCAGCTGCAATACACTCTTTAACCACATATTGAATAAGTGGTTTGTCAACAACCGGAAGCATCTCTTTGGGAATTGCTTTAGTTGCAGGTAACATGCGCGTCCCCAAACCGGCAACAGGGATAACCGCTTTTTTGACTTTTCTACTTGCACAACTTTCTAAATTTGATGTCATTTTATTTCCTTAATACAATTAACTAACAGTGGAGCTATAGGTACCGTCACGACGGCGATCATTAACAAATGTATTTTTGACTCGCACTGACTTTAACATATAAGCAATCCAAATACAGGTATAAATGATTGCTATAACAATATCTTTTATAAGAGAAAACTTAAATTTAAATTCAAATGGTAACACGATAAAAAAATACCAACATCTTTGAATTAGCTTAAAAACAATAAAACTGCTACTAAATATAATAAAAAAATTAGGAAATTTATAACTTTTAGTAAAATATAAAAATATAATATAAGCGTTTAAAAGCAAAAATAAACAATTTAGACTTATGTCACCTAAAATAAATAGCCCTAAATGAATTGTTTGCATTTCCGAGTAGGGATCCAATAATTGTGTCCACACGCCGATAAAATTAATCACATTTAGTCTAGAAAAAATAACATATCCAATAAAAATAAAATAAAAAAATAATTCAATACCAACTAAAATTAGCCAACCGCCTAATCCTTTAAGTTCTTTTCCCTTGATCATTTTTGTGCCTGTTTAAGGATTGATAAATCATTAGATTCGATGAGTGAAGGATTATCCCTATCTTTGGCTAAAGAATCAATAGCGATATAAACGATTTGGCAATTTTGCAATACGGCTTGTCTTACTACGAATTTGGCTTTACGGTCACGCGCTTCTTTTTGAGCTTTACTGATATAAAGGTCATCGTATCCATCATCATATAAAGAAGCTCTTTCGAACAAATTTGGAGTTCGCCAAAATGTTTCTTTGGGATAATCTCGTACCAAAATTTGATCAGTTAATTTACCTTTTATTCCGGCATAATGACTTGGTAAATGTTTGCTTTCTCGGCTTTGGGCAATATAAACACGTTGATAATTTTGTGTATTTGAGGGGAGTTTTTTTAATAAGAATTCAAGACCTGATAGGTTTGAATACTGGCAATTTTCCAGCGTTAAAGGTGCAGTTCGATAGTTTAACGAACCGCACCCAATAAGTAAAAACAATGTAACTATAGACAAAATACGTAACATTTTTACTCTAAAAATAGTTAAAAAGCGAAAATATTGCTAGACATATATAACCTTAGTTACATTTTATCACTTACTTTTTCGGCGGTATGTGAAATGGCCTTTCCGCCAGATTCAACATCTTGACCAACACCTTTAACGGTGTTACATCCAACAACTAAAGTTGCCATTACTATACCTAATATTAACATTAACACTTTATGGAACATAAAATATACTCCTTTTAGTAACATGTTTATTTTAATGTAGCAAATGCTTCTGCCACACGATCGATATTATGGTGATTTAAACCCGCTACACACATCCTTCCGCTGCCCACCAAATAAACAGCAAAATTATCTTTCAATTGTGTAACTTGCTCTTTATTAAAACCGGTATAACTGAACATGCCTCGCTGTTTAACCAAATAATCAAAATTACGATCAGGTACAGCTTTTTTTAATAATTCAACCAGAGTTGATCGCATGGTTACAATGCGATTTCTCATTGATTCGACTTCTTTAAACCATTGCGCTTTAAGCTCTGGATGATTTAATACATAACTAACTAACTGCGCACCATAAGCTGATGGACTTGAATAATTCTGGCGAACGGTAGCTTGTAACTGCCCTAATACGCACCTAGCGGCTTGACTGTTATCGCATAAAACAGATAATCCGCCAACACGTTCACCATAGAGTGAAAATGTTTTCGAAAATGAGTTACTGACAAATCCACACAATCCGGTATCTGCCATTTTTCGAATCGCATAGGCATCATCATCAATACTTTCGCCAAAACCTTGATAAGCAATATCCATAAATGGAATAAGATCACGGGCCTTTAACACCTCGATCACTTTATCCCACTGCGTATGTGTTAAATCAGCACCGGTTGGGTTATGGCAGCAAGGATGAAGTAACACAATACTTTTAGCTGGTAATTGATTTAATGTTTCAAGCATTGCTTCAAATTTTACGCCACAAGTTTGCTCATCAAAATAGGGATATTTGTTTACCTTAAACCCAGCACCGCTAAAAATAGCGATATGATTTTCCCATGTTGGATTGCTGACCCATACTTCAGATTTTGGGAAATAGCGAAATAAAAAATCAGCTCCTATTTTAAGAGCACCTGAACCACCTAACGTTTGTATCGTTGCGATACGTTTATCTTTATAAGCCGAATGATCTTCACCAAATAATAGAGACTGAATTGATTGGCAATACGCTGGCAAACCACTCATTGGCAAATATAGCTGTGCACCTTGATTGAGATGATAAATATCATCACGAGCAGTTTTTATACATTGCAATTGGGGAACCACGCTGTTTTCATCATAATAATAACCAATACTTAAATTGGTTTTATTATCTCGGCTATCATTCATAAACTCAGCGACTAACGATAAAATGGGATCCCCTGCATACGATTCTACTTTTTCAAACATGTTCACAATCCAATTGGCACAAAAAACAACAATAAATATCTGTAGATTATTACACCAACTTTATTGGCAATCAATCATTAAATAACAGTTTAACAATAAATAATTAATTTGATTTTTGGTTAGAAAATATCTGTATTTTTGATAGTAAAAAGTAATAGATGAGATAACTAAAAATATAACGTGTTTTAACCCGCTTTTTATACTAAAACGTAGGGTTTCCTGAAACTTTTTGACAAAAATTAGCACCTTTTGGTGCTAATCAGATAAGCAATTTATTTAGCTGCAATAACTTCAATTTCGACTTTAGCATCTTTAGGAATTCGAGCAACTTGCACGCAAGAGCGAGCAGGGAAAGAGGCATTATTTTCAGTAAAAAATGCTTCGTATACCGCATTTACCGCAGCAAAATCATTCATATCAGCTAAAAAAATTGTTGTTTTTACAATATTACTGACTTGATAACCTGCCGCAGTGATAATCGCTTTAACATTGGCTAAACTTTGTTTGGCTTGTTCTTTCACACAACTTGGCATTTCACCTGTGGCGGGATCCAGTGGGATTTGTCCTGAGGCAAATAACATATTACCTAAATCGACCGCCTGAACATAAGGTCCAATAGCGGCTGGTGCTTTGTCAGTACTAATTACTTTTGCCATACTCGATGTTCTCCTTATTTATAATCTACCCTGCTTTTTTATAACTAAAAATGGTTAAGGTATTCGCTTCTTGTTTGTCCTCATTTCAACAGGATCGCAATTTGCTGTCAAGTCGGCGCAAAATTATGATCGTGGGACTTATTGAAATTTTCTGATATGATAATTACAATTTTTTATTTATTACGAGAGTTAATATGTTCGAGAATTTAACCGACCGTTTATCACAAACATTCCGCAATATTAGTGGTCGTGGACGACTATCTGAAGACAATATTAAAGATGCGTTGCGCGATGTGCGTATGGCATTACTCGAAGCTGATGTTGCCCTGCCAGTGGTTCGTGAATTTATTAATCAAGTTAAAGAAAAAGCCGTTGGATTAGACGTCAGCAAGAGCCTAACACCAGGTCAAGAATTTATCAAAATAGTTCAAGATGAACTTACAAGCGCAATGGGTGAAGTCAATAGTTCGCTCAATTTGGCAACCCAACCACCTGCTGTTATGTTAATGGCAGGGTTACAAGGTGCCGGTAAAACAACTAGCGTTGCTAAACTGGCTAAATTCCTAAAAGAAAAACAGAAAAAGAAAGTACTCGTGGTGTCTGCCGATGTTTATCGACCCGCTGCAATTAAACAGTTAGAAACACTGGCTAAAGCGATTGATGTTGAGTTCTTTCCATCTGATATTACTGAAAAACCGGTCAGTATTGTAAATAAAGCTATTTCTCATGCAAAATTGCAATTCTTTGATGTACTTATTGTCGATACTGCGGGTCGTTTGCATGTTGATAACAACATGATGGATGAAATCAAAGCGCTTCATCAAGCCATTAATCCAATTGAGACATTATTTGTGGTTGACGCCATGACTGGGCAAGATGCAGCCAATACGGCTAAAGCTTTCAATGATGCTTTACCACTTACCGGTGTAATTTTAACCAAAGTTGATGGTGATGCGCGTGGTGGTGCGGCGCTATCCATTCGTCATATTACCGGTAAGCCGATAAAATTCTTAGGGATGGGTGAAAAAACTGACGCTTTAGAGCCGTTTTATCCAGATCGTATTGCTTCGCGCATCTTAGGTATGGGTGATGTGCTATCTTTGATTGAAGAATTACAGCATAATGTCGATCGTGAAAAAGCAGAGAAAATCGCCAAAAAACTGAAAAAAGGTGATAAGTTCGATTTTAATGACTTTCAAGACCAACTCAAGCAGATGCGTAATATGGGCGGAATGGGTGCTCTGCTAGCTAAATTACCCGGTGTTGGTCAACTTCCTGATCATATCAAAGCGCAGATGGATGATAAAATCACCATCAAAATGGAAGCTATTATTGGCTCAATGACATTAAAAGAACGCGCTAATCCTGAAATCATTAAAGGTTCACGCAAACGTCGTATTGCAAACGGTTCTGGCACCCAAGTGCAAGATGTTAACAAACTCTTAAAACAGTTTGAAGATATGCAAAAGATGATGAAGAAAATGAAAGGCGGCGGCATGATGAAGATGATGCGTCAAATGAAAGGGTTAATGGGTGGCGGTATGGGATTTCCGCCTCGTTAAGTCATTACAAACACCTGTTTCAACGATAATGAGTGATAGCAAACTACCACTTTTTCACAAAAATATCGCGCTTATAAACAGCGCGATAATACTTGCCATTGACAAATTTAATTGCTTGGTTTAATCGATTTAACCTTTGTTGGCCTGCTCATTGTAAGTACTGTACCTATCGATGATATAATAATAAGCACAATGGCTATCCACTGATAGTCGGTTAATTGTTCATGCAAAACAATAAATCCAGAAAGTGCGGCAAAAACAGGTGACAAACTCATTAATGTACTAAATGTTTGCGCGGGTAATTTGGGAAGTGCAATCATATCCAAACCATAAGGAATGGCCGATGCTAATAACGAAACCAAAAAAATCAGTGGTAGCAATTCCAACGAAAACAGGGTACTGACTGTTTGCCAGATGCCGATAGGAAATAAAAAGCACGAAGCAATGCCCGACCCAATCGCTACACTTGCTGAGCCATAAATAGCACTCGCTTTGCGTCCAAATAAAATATAGCATGCCCAGCCACTTCCTGCTAATAAGGCAAATAAAATACTCTTTGGATCTAAATTACTTGACGCTTGAGTTAGTGGTAAAAGCATAGCTAGCCCTATAATTGCAATACCTAACCAAATAAAATCAAGCACTTTCCGTGAAGCGCACATCGCCACCATAATAGGCCCAGTCAGTTCAATGGCAACAGCAATACCAAGCGGAATTCTGGCGATTGCGTTATAAAACGCTAAATTCATACAACCAATTGAAATACCATATAAAAATATATATTTCAGTGCTTGTTTTGTCATTGCTTTGCGCCATGGTTTGAAGATTAACACTAACATAATTGCCGAAAAAAATAATCGCCAAGCTGTCATCCCCTCTGGTCCTAACACTGGAAATAGATATTTGGCTATAGACGCACTGCCTTGAACCGAAATCATCGAAATAAAAATTAACAAAACAGGCCAAGACCTTTTTAGCATAAATAATTACCTTAATTGAAGTTGTTGTATATAAAACTCATGACAAGAAGTTTCAGGAAACCATGCGTTTTAGTATAAAAAACGCATGGTTTTATTGATTTATTGGCTCATTAGTAAGTTAGTTTTCTCTTTTTACTGACAATAAGGCAAGATCTTGTAACGCTTGTTTATAAGGCGAATCAGGTAAAATGGCAATAACGTCAAATGCTTTTTGCGCTTCTTTTTGAGCGGTTTGTAACGTAAAATCTAGCGAACCACATTCGTCCATGATGTTTAAAATGCGGTCTAACAATTGTCGACCATTACCTTGCTCTATTGCTTGACGAATTAATGCTGCATCTTGGGCATTTTTAGTGTGGTGCATTGCATGTAAAAGTGGTAAAGTCGGTTTACCTTCATTTAGATCATCGCCTAAATTTTTACCTAATTTTTCATTACTATCGCCGCTATAATCCAGCAAATCATCGATGATTTGAAAGGCTGTACCTAAAAATTTGCCATATTCTTGTAAAGCGAGTTCTTGCTGCGCATTAGCTCCAGCTAGAACCGCAGCCGAATGCGAGGTTGCCTCAAATAAACGTGCTGTTTTGCGATAAATCACCTCTAAATATTGTTCTTTGGTGATATCAGGATCGTTACAATTAATTAACTGTTGCACTTCGCCTTCAGCAATCACATTGGTTGCCGCCGACATAATCGTCAATACTTTAAAAGATTCGGTACGCACCATCATTTGAAAAGAGCGCGTATATATATAATCGCCAACCAGTACGCTTGCGGCATTGCCAAAAAGTGCATTAGCGGTTGATTTGCCACGGCGTAAATCCGATTCATCAACAACATCATCATGCAATAAGGTCGCTGTATGAATAAATTCAATAAAAGCTGCGGTAATAATATGTTTATCGCCTTGGTAGTTGAGCGCTTTGGCGATTAACAACGCGATTACTGGACGTATGCGCTTTCCACCACTGCTAATGATGTAATTGCCTAACTGATTGATCAAAGCCACATCAGAACTGAGTTCTGCTTGTATTGCTTGATTCACTTTGATTAAATCTTCTTTAACAAGATCGAGTATTTGATTCATTGATGCAGTATTCATCAGCCTAACCATTATAAATAACAGATATTTACTTTCTATTATCTGATAAATATCATGATGCAACAAGGTGTCATCTATCATATTTCAAAAAACACTACAAATGATAAGCATTTTCATTTAGAATACTGACCTTAAGTTAAAAATGATTATTATTATGAAGATTAACTTTGATATAGACATCGATAATACCAAGGTCCCTTTGTGTCCGACGAAAAAACAACCCATAAATGCCTATGCATGTACATCGGTATCTATACTGTCACATCTTGTCTTATTTGCACTGATCTTTAGTTCCGCCTTGTTTGCTAAAAATATTGTTGTCGATGAAGGTGATAATTCAATTAAAGCTATTATGGTCGATATCTCGCAATTGGCTGCACCAAAGCAATCATTAGTAGAAAATACCCCCGAAATTCAAGGCGTGGAAAATAGCGAACGGATCGATAACAAACCAATCGAAGAAACTCCCGTTGAACCTGTTATTGAGCCTGAAGTTGTTAAAGAAGAACAGCCTGAACCTATTCTCGAAAAAATCCCCGATAACACCACTGTTGAGCCCAAAAAGGAAATTGTCGTCAAAAAAGAACCAAAACAAAAGAAAAAGCGCCCGCCTGCTCAAAAAGCATCACGTCAGCAAGTTAGACAAGAAGTGATTAGCGACAACGTTGCTAATACTGCTGTAGCACCGCAGATTTCAGATAATCATCAATATTCTGGTAATCCTTCGCCAATTCGGCGCAACCAACCCGAATACCCTCGCCGAGCACTGGATATGCGCTTAGAGGGTTATGTGGTCGCGCTATTTGATGTAAATAGTGATGGGCGAGTTGAAAATATTCGAATTATAGAAGCAAAGCCTAATAATATCTTTAATCGTTCCGTGATTAATGCCATGAAAACATGGAAATATAAGCCAATTGCGGCCAAAGACTTGAAAATAAAAATTATTTTTAACCGCGATAAATCAATTAGTTTGAACTAATAACAAGTGATATAGACAGCAATAAAAGAGCCATAACTTCTGTTTAAGAAATTACGGCAATAGCGTGACTAATGAGTAAGTGTGTTTGCCATCAATTGTTCAATTTGATGCGGATCTTTAGGCACATTACTGGTCAACACATCATTTCCTGTCTCAGTAATTAAAATATTATCTTCAATGCGAATACCAATGCCTTTATATTGTGCTGGTACATCTGCGTCTTGATTAATATAGAGTCCCGGTTCAACGGTTAATACCATTCCTGGCGCTAAAATACGATCTCGACCACTACCAACATCATGCACATCTATGCCTAGCCAGTGTCCTAAACCATGCATATAAAATGCGGTATAAGCTTTATTAGCAATTAACGTTTCCACATCACCATGCATAATGCCTAATTTAATTAAACCTGCTACCATCGTTCTGACCACATGATTATTCACTTCCATGATTGATGTACCGGGCTTAAATAATTGAATCGCTTGATATTGCGCTGCTAACACTATGTCATAAATCTCACGTTGAGCTTGGCTAAATTGGCCATTAACAGGGAAAGTACGAGTAATATCGCCTGCATAGTATTGGTATTCACACCCAGCATCAATTAAAACTAAATCTCCATCCTTCAGCTGCTCACTATTATTTTCATAATGTAAAATACAACCATTATTACCCCCACCAACAATAGTGTTATAAGATGGAAAACGTGCACCATGCCAAGCAAATTCGTGTAATATTTCAGCCTCTAGTTGGTATTCAAACATTAATGGTTTACACTTTTGCATTGCTCTAATATGGGCTTGTGCACTAATTTCACAAGCTTGGCGTAAAATTTTGATTTCAAAATCTGATTTAAACATACGCATTTCATGGACTATCGGTCGCCAATCAATCATGCTGTTGGGGGCAGAAAGATTCATTCGGCTACCTTGTCGTAAAATACGCATGGCACTATCAACAATTTTATCGGCATAGGCATACTGTTGATCGGCATGATAAATCGCCGTTTTGCCATTTAATAAATCGGGTAATATTGTATCTATCTCATCAAAGGAATGCGCCTTATCAACCCAAATTGCGCCTAATGCGGCTTGTTGACCTAAACGGTAACCTGTCCATGTTTCTGCAAGTGCATCTTTTTTACGATTAAATAATACATATCTAGGCGTATTATCATTTTGTTTTACCACAGCAAAAACCGCTTCTGGCTCGGCAAAAAGCGTAAAATACCAAAAATCGCTATTTTGCCGATATGGATAATGGGTGTCATTACTACGCGCGGCTTCAGGAGCAGCAAAAAAAAGTGCAATACTATTTGGCACCATTTGAGCTAATAATCTTTCTCGACGTGCCAAAAGTTCTGTTTTGATATCAGTGTTTATCATGGTAATGACCTTGAAAATGTATAATTATTAATGGATTGTTGGGATGATATCTGGTTCATTAAATTCATCAAAACATAGCATAGAAGTGATGCGAACATACTCTTTAATCTCTTCAAAAGCAAAACCAAGCTCTTGTTGATCTTCATTTTCATCATAACCCAGTGTAACAATTTGCCGTAGGTCATAAATCGCTTCGCCAACATCACCTTTGATATGATTAATTTTAGGTTGCACAAGGCCAATACCAAGTAAGAAATGATTTACCCAGCCAACCAAATCATCAAGCTGTGAATATAAATCTTTGTCACTAAGTAATAATTGAAAGCTAAAATCTTCATCAAAGAATTGTTGTTTGATATGTGTGTAAAGTTGACTAATTTTCTCATCTAATGATGCAGGCATTTTTTGACCATTATTTAACATATCTTCAACCAATGGACGCCAGCTTTCATCATAGTTACCGCCAGCTAATATACCCGACAAAAAACCATGCAACTCAGCTGCGGTAATACCGATTTTATTTTGGATTAGTTGACGATTAAATTCGTCGTAATTGATAATATTTGACATAAACTTCACCCTAATTTTATTACATCATGAAAAAATGCACCCTGCACTTTCTCTGATTATTAGTATATAATTCGTATTCAATTGTAAATAATAAACAGGTTACTGTGCTTTATAAAGGAATTATTTTGAACATTGTGGGATTAATCGTGAAATTGCCTTTGCAATTATTATTTCTTGCAGGATTATTATCATTAACCGCCTGTAGCTCATTGTTCTCGAATAAAGGCGTCATTATCCTTGATGTGCAAGATAAAATACACACCGATGTAACCAGTCAAAATTTACCTAAAACTTATAAATTAGGTAATAGTGAACAAGAATTACAGCGATTTGAAACTTTCTGTAGAGAAGAGATCCGCGCATCAAAGCTTGATGGCAGTGAAGAAATCGTTTTTGAAAACATTAAACATGGAATCCATGGACAGGTAGAATTTAAAAAGTGTAGCGATAAAGTCACCCGTATCTACCGATACTGACAAAATATAGCTATCTTTATCAATTAAAGCTAATGCGATTGACCTAATATAAAAGATATATGAAATCTTACTAGCCTTTCAGGCGGTTTTTATTTATATTGGTCGTTGAAATAAAAATATTTGGGAGTCAAATAATATGTACAAACAAGATGTAACCATTACTGCATCTAACGGTCTTCATACTCGCCCTGCTGCGCAATTTGTGAAAGAAGCCAAAAACTTTAATGCAGAAATCACCGTCACATCTAATGGAAAAAGTGCAAGCGCTAAAAGCCTATTTAAATTACAAACATTAGGTTTATCACAAGGCACAACCATTACCATTGCTGCCGAAGGTGAAGATGAAAAAGACGCAGTTGATCATTTAGTAAAATTAATTCCTGAATTGGAATAATAACTCCCGATTAGCTATGAAAGGTTTTAAAATTGAATAAGGATTAAATGTTATGGTCTCAGGTATACTTGTTTCCCCCGGTATCGCTTTTGCTAAAGCGCTATTATTAAAAGAAGAACCTATTGTTATTAGCAATAGACAAATTCTTGATAGCAAGATTGACGCTGAAATTGAGCGCTTTAAAGAAGCTCGAGAAAAATCAAGCGAACAATTACATGCGATTATGGAACGCGCAAAATCCACATTAGGCGAAGATAAAGCCGCCATTTTTGAAGGGCATATTATGCTTCTTGAAGATGAGGATCTTGAGCAAGAAGTGATTTCTCGTATTCAAAGTAAACATTCAAGCGCAGATGCCGCTGTTCAATCTGTTTTTGAAACTCAAGCTAAAGAACTAGAAAATTTAGATGATGAATATCTAAAAGAACGTGCTGCAGATATTCGTGATATCGGTAAACGATTACTCAAAAATATTTTAGGCATTGAAATTGTTGATTTGAGTGCCATTAGCCAACCATGTGTTTTAGTTGCAACCGACTTAACGCCGTCTGAAACAGCTCAGCTAAACTTAGATATGGTATTAGGTTTTATTACTGATGCAGGGGGTCGTACTTCACATACCTCTATCATGGCTCGTTCTTTAGAAATCCCAGCTATTGTTGGAACATCAAATGCAACTCAAGCAATCAAACAAGGTGATTTCGTTATTTTAGATGCGATCAATAATGCTATTTATATCAATCCAGATCACACAACTCAAGAAAAGTTAAAACAAGTTCAAACTAAATATATTAGTGATAAAGAAGAATTGGCTAAATTAAAAGATCTACCGGCTGTAACCCTTGATGGTCACCAAGTAGAAATTTGTGGCAACATTGGTACAGTGCGTGATATTGCGGGTGCTGAACGTAACGGTTATGAAGGTGTTGGTCTATACCGCACTGAATTCTTATTTATGGATCGCGAAGCTTATCCTGATGAAGAAGAGCAATTTAAAGCCTATAAAGAAGTAGCCGAATCAACCAATGGTTTATCGGTAATTGTCCGTACCATGGATATCGGCGGCGATAAAGATGTGCCATATATGCATTTACCAAAAGAAGAAAATCCATTCCTAGGCTGGCGTGCAATTCGTATCAGTTTAGATCGTAAAGAAGTTCTTCATGCACAATTACGCGCAATTTTACGCGCTTCAGCATTTGGTAAATTGCGTATTATGTTCCCAATGATTATTTCTGTGGAAGAAATCCGTATATTAAAATCTGAAATCAATATTCTTAAAGAACAATTAAATGCCGAAGGCAAAGCGTTTGATAAAAATATTGAAATTGGTGTAATGATTGAAACGCCAGCAGCGGCTGTGATTGCACATCACTTAGCCAAAGAAGTTGATTTCTTTAGTATCGGAACCAATGACTTAACACAATATACGCTGGCTGTTGATCGTGGTAACGAGCTGATCTCTCACCTTTATAACCCTCTTTCACCTTCAGTATTAACACTGATTAAAAAAGTGATCGATGCCTCTCATAAAGAAGGTAAATGGACAGGGATGTGTGGTGAGCTTGCTGGTGATGAAAGAGCGACAATCTTATTACTTGGTATGGGACTTGATGAGTTTAGTATGAGTGCTGTATCTATTCCTAAAATTAAGAAATTAATTCGTAATACGAATTATGAAGAGGCAAAGAAATTTGCTGATGCTGCGCTAGAAAAAGCAACTGCTAAAGAAATTATTGATTTAATTGAAAATTACACTGCTGAAAAGCAAATTTGTTAGGAGACAATGATGGGTCTATTCGATAAAATTAAACAATTTGTATCCGATGATAGTAAAAATAGCATCGAGATTATTGCTCCTTTAAGTGGCGAAATTGTCAAAATCGAAGATGTACCAGATGTGGTTTTTGCTGAAAAAATCGTTGGTGATGGAGTAGCAATTAAACCTTCTGGCAATAAAATTGTTGCACCATTAAGTGGTAAAATTGGTAAAATCTTCGAAACCAATCATGCTTTTGCTTTAGAATCAGATGAAGGCATTGAACTTTTTGTTCACTTTGGTATTGATACTGTGGAACTAAAAGGTGAAGGTTTTACGAGAATTGCCGAAGAAGGCCAACAAGTTAAAGCAGGCGATACCATTATTGAAATTGACCTACCACTACTTGAAAGTAAAGCAAAATCCGTATTAACACCTGTGGTTATTTCTAATATGGAAACAATTGTGGAACTCACCAAACTATCAGGTACAGTAGAAGCAGGTAAAACACCAATAATGCGAATTAAAAAGTAATAAATATTGCTTATAAAAAAACCTTCAGCTTAAGCTGAAGGTTTTTTGTTTTATACTTACATACAGGTATTTTCTAAAACATCTTAACGCCATTTTTTGTATTGATTAATTAAGTTATTTGTAGATTTATCATGTGAATTTACTGGTTTATCATCTGCCAATTCAGGTAAAATCCGACCGGCTAATTGCTTACCTAGTTCAACTCCCCATTGATCAAAACTAAAGATATTTAAAATAATCCCCTGAGTAAAGATCTTATGTTCATACATGGCAACTAACGCACCAAGGCTATAAGGGGTGATTTTTTTCACTAATATTGAATTAGTTGGCTTATTGCCATCAAAGACTTTAAATGGTACCACGGACTTCACTTCGTCAAGGTTTTTACCAGCGGCAATAAATTCTTGTTCAACTTGCTCTTTTGTTTTACCAAAAGCTAAAGCTTCGGTTTGTGCAAAAAAGTTAGATAACAATTTAGGATGATGATCACCAACTGGATTATGACTAATAGCTGGTGCAATAAAATCACAAGGAATAAGTTTAGTACCTTGGTGAATTAATTGATAAAACGCATGTTGACCATTGGTTCCCGGTTCACCCCAAATAATTGGACCGGTAGTATAAGGTGTTTTATTGCCACTTCGATCCACACTCTTACCATTTGACTCCATATTACCTTGTTGAAAATAAGCCGCAAAACGGTGCATATACTGATCATAAGGCAAAATCGCTTCGGTTTCTGCACCACAAAAATTGTTGTACCAAATACCAATTAACGCAAGTAAAGTTGGGATATTTTTATCAATTGGCGCACTTTGGAAGTGTTTATCCATAGCATGGCCACCGGCTAAAAATTGTTTGAAATTATCAAAACCGATTGATAACACTATTGATAAACCAATTGCTGACCACGATGAATAACGTCCACCGACCCAATCCCAAAATTCAAACATATTGGCGGTATCAATACCAAACTTTTCAACTTCCTTTGCATTAGTTGATAGTGCAATAAAGTGCAAAGCAACCGCTTTATCGTCTTTTGCCGCATCAAGTAACCATGATCGTGCCGTTTGTGCATTAGTCATGGTTTCTTGTGTAGTAAAGGTTTTAGATGCCACTAAAAATAAAGTGGTTTCAGGATTTAAACCTTTAAGTGCTTCAACAATATGTGTACCATCAACATTAGAAACAAAATGCATATTTAAATGGTTTTTATAAGGACGTAGCGCTTCGGTGATCATATGAGGCCCCAGATCTGAACCGCCAATGCCAATATTAACAACATCAGTAATCGCTTTACCTGTATAACCTTTCCATTCGCCACTAATGATTTTGTTACTGAATGATTCCATCTTAGCTAAGACAGCATTAACATCATCCATCACATTCTTACCATCAACATAAATTGGGGTATTTGATACATTACGTAATGCAACATGTAATACTGCCCGATTTTCTGTGCGATTAATTTTTTCACCACTATACATAGCATTAATCGCACCAGTTAAATCGCATTCATCAGCAAGTTTATACAGCAATTCTAGGGTTTCTTGTGTTACTCTGTTTTTTGATAAATCAACCAAAAACTCATCGTCAAAAGGAATACTCAGTTTTTCAACTCGGTTAGGCTCCTCTTTTAAAAGTTGAGCAATGGTTTTATCTTTATTTGTTTGGTAACTAGCTTGAAGGGATTTCCAAGAATGGGTAGTAGTTGGATCAATTGACTTTAGCATAATTTATTCCTTAAATAATATTACATTATACCCATAATATAACTATGCCTAGCATGATGCAAGATAAGGATCTTTTCGATAAAAATAAGTTTAATCGAGAATAATAGATATTATTTTCTTTTTTGATGGAATAACATGAATTAAGAGCGTTAAAAATAAGATATCGGATACTTACAGTATCATGTTTTAAGGTTAGTTATTGATTTAAATATAAAAATTATATTTAAGATTTTAGATATTCAAGACGATTATCAATAATACGCTTATTATTCACTATCTCAAATGACACTAAAATCCCTGCAAAAGTAATGCCAAGGACAATTAATTGTTCATCCACTTCATAATAGTAACGCATATGATCTTCATAGATATGATCTTTAAAAATATAGTTATGATTAAACATATCAGTTAAAACAAACGGACATCCTAATTTAAAATCAAAACCCAGAAAATTTAGAATTTGATTGGCTTTATCGAGTAGGAAAGTATTATCCATAACGTCAGAATCAATGGATAAAACCTCAATCTTATCGTCAATATAAAAAAATATAATGTGATAACCACAAATATTAGCCGTTCCGGGTATCTCAGCATATGAAAAATCTTCTTTGATATAATATTCATTTGGATCTAAAAAATGATTGATATCGAGCGCGCTAAGCTTATTTTTATTATACATATGCAAATCCTAAATTTTGTACATTTGCCCGTTAAAATTTGACGTTGATCTTATCCCCATATTCTATAATAAACTTGTACTTTGTGGGTTTCTATTTAGATTTTGTTTCCATATAAAAGGTTATCTAATCACTTCATCAATGAGTAAAATTGTAGCAAGAAATGTGACCGCAAAAAGATACAACATTATTGAAATAGTTTATTTTTAGGAATGATTTGCATTGCTTACCGTAATTTGGCAAATGGCTGTCTTTTTACTTGTTGGGTTATATTTTTTGTGAAAAATATTCAGGAGTCTATACCGTTTCATGATTATTTGATAATTTGCAGTATCTATTGGTTAAAATGGGTGATAATCATCGTATCAATCAAACATGTACAAAACCTAACTGCCTGCAAATGAATGGGAGCGGAAAGCGATAAGGACTTTAATGAAAATGCGGCGTTTGCTTTTTAGGTTATATTTTTGTAAAAAATATTCAGGAGTCTATACCGTTTCGTGATTATTTGGTAATTTGCAGTATCCAATTTGTTAAAATGGGTGTAGGAGGCAAATGTGATTAAGACAATATTCATTGATGTTGATTTTAACGGTATAATTATTTTTGACTACCCAGGAATACAGATCCCTTTTGGTGGGAAAATAGACAATGGGCAAAATATACTTAAAACATTTACAACAACAGACAAAGGCGACTTTGTGCTTGATAAGGGAATTGCGTTACCTATCATGGGCATTGATGATGGTGGTTATGTTGTTCGTTTGTTTTTAAATGAATCTCCCTGTAACGAGGAGAGACGGGTTATATTCAGCGATAAATATTTTTATCTTAATGTTACTGGAAACTTATATATTGCCGACATGTCTGTTTTTTGGGAATGGGAAGAATATACAGGTTGGCATAATGCAGATATTCCGAAGGGAATATATAAAGTTTGTTTGGAAGGCGTAACTTTAAAAAAAAATGGCGATACCTTTTATTGCTATGACTTGATCTTAGAAAAAATAAACAAACTTGGAAAAAGAGAAATTGAACCCCGTTCAGATGCTAGACTTTATTAAACAATTGCGAATAAAGTCTTTTCAAGGATTTATCGCTAATGGATATTGAATATCAGAAAATAGAATCCCATTTTTTTGAATTAATTTCTTTGCTGTGTAAAAGTTTTACCGTCGAAGAATTAGATGAAATTAAAGCGCTTATTGATTATGGTGAATAGGGAATAGGTTGTTAATAATGAATAAAGAATGGGAACCGATCTTTCAAATAGAGTTAATAGATATTATTAACAGCTTACACATCAAAAAATTGCATGTCGGCTCATCTGATTCTCTTATTGATGAAACGATGGGAGAACCAGAATTACCTGTAGCAAGACTAAACAGAAAATCAAAAATATTTAATCACCTATATGGCAATGTCAGTATTTTATCTGAAAATAACACGGTAATAAGTATAAATATTGACATGCATGGTTTTAGAAAAAAGATGGTCATCCTTGGTAGCATAAATAGCTGGAAACTTGATGATTGGCTAGCGCTGTCTAAAATAAAAGATTGGAATGTAACTCAATTTTGTGATGGAGTTCGACTTGAAGGAAAAGGAATCGTGATCTGTTTATTACCAGATGGAAAAGTTGAAATGGTTACTCTTTCTTAAATTGCTTCTAGCTTTTTTCCAATACAGCAACATGGCTGATTAATCGAGCAGACCGATCTAAACGGCTATACACAACAACTCAATTACGCTTGTCATTAAAACCGAAAAATCCTATAAGAAACCAGCTTACATTACCATACTTTCAGGTATTATGGTAAGGAATGCTTGCACCAAGTAATATCCTAAAAATTAAATCTATGTCTATAACAAAAGTTAACCTCTGTAACTAGGAGAATTATTAATGATTACCATTCATTTTGAATCTGGCAGCACACAAGAATTTGATGTAACAACATTTGATGGTTTTGATTTTAGTAATTCGATATTACATACAGCTATATTTACGGGATATTCATTGCGTGATGTTAATTTTAAATATGCTAATTTACGGAGTGTAAATTTTTCAAATTGTATTTTAGATAATGCTGATTTTGCCAATGCATTATTAATGAATTCAAATTTAATCAATGCATCATTATTAAATGCTCAGATGTCGAACTGCAAGTTAAATGGCGCTTTTTTACTAAATGCTAATTTACAAAGAGCTAATTTATCAGGCGCTGATTTATTTAATGCAAATTTCAATGGAAGTAATTTAAAAAGAGCAAATGTAAATGCAATGAGAATAAATGAAGCAAGTTTTATAGGGGCAATATATGACAAGTATACCATTTGGCCAAAATATTTTTCACCGGAGAACAATGGCGCTATTTTGCAATAAATATTATGAATAGCAACTTATTCTATTATAACAAAATTAATATCTGCCAAATGCTTCTGTCTTGTAGTTAACCGTGCTGATTCAATTACTAACAGATGAAATAAAACCAAAATCACAGATCTTAAAAAATCAGATTTGCTATTATTCATGCTCCATTTAAAGAGAAGTTGGAAATAAATAATGCAATATTAATTCGTTCAAAAAGTATGAATAGTTTTAATGCTAACAAAATAAACTGTTCGGCATTTTCAACGGATTTAGAGGGTAATAATGAAAGACTATATTATTTCATTTAGAGATAAACAGAGATATGCTCTTATCGAATATAACAAAATTGACAAGTTTGATTATTATTATGAAGGCGTGATTATTGAGTCTAATTTTCCGGAAGAAGTAATTTTTTTTATTAATGAATGTCATGCAATTATTAATGATATGGCAATATCACTTTTGGATGAAATTGAGAAAAAATTATATTTGTATGATATTGGTTTGGAAAAAAATTGTTCTAGAATTTTTGATATTCAATTTATCGATAAAAATAAAATTTCTTTTTTTACAAAATATCCATCAAGTCGGGGGTATTTAGACAAATATCCCAGTGATTAACGCTTTACTATAAATTGTAACAAAGGGTTAATTGTTTGCGTCAAACAAAAACTGTGATTGTGAACTGTCTGATTTGGTGCGCCTATATAAAAGGAGGATTAATATGTTAGATAAAGAATTACTTGATATTTTTGGTCAAAAGATTATTAGTTATGTTAGAGATCAAGCCATTTTCGAATTTGAAGCAATGGTTCAGGGTAAAATGAAATCTGAAAATATGGTTAAATTAAATAATGAACTAAAAATATTTGATAGAAATCAAATTGATATTTTAAAAAAAGTTGCTGTTATTGCTATTGATAGTGTTATTTACAATACATTAAATATGCTAGAACAAAATGAAGAAAATATGAGATTATTAATATCTAAAAATGGTAAAAATGAAAAAAACATTGTTAACATTAGTGATGGTTTATCTGGTGAACTTTTAACAGAAAGTGGCTGGATAGAAAAATTTAGTCAATACAATTAAAGATTATATATCAGTGATATTTTTTGTTACAGCTATATAAGCTAGGAACAAAGGATAGATTACAGATAAAACAAATAAACTAGCACATAAACTAACAGTGCGCATGTTCTCCCTTGATGGATTATTTTATTAAGGTAATTAATATGAATTTAAAAGAAATAAATCACAAGATTTTATCTCTTCCTACAATAATGGGTATTTCAGCAGAAATATCAATAATAAAAGAATTAATGAACCTTAAAGCTGATGATTTAATCAAAAATAATGATATTTTTCGATGTATCGTAGAATCATTAGAGCTATCCCATGGAGACTCAGGTTTTATGGAATTAACAAAAAATAATGAAAATATTTTTATTGATTTTTACCATTGGTTGAAACGAATAAATAAACAGTTAAATATAAATATCCACATGAATACTATAGATTGTTTTAGTTTAACAGTTGAGGAAGTCAATAGACTCATGTCACCATATAAATAAAAGAAAATATAAAAATGAACTAAAGTAATAGTTGTAAATACCGTTTAATATTTATTTTGGGCAACAAACATTGAATTTTTCTATTTGAAATTGCCGTAATCATTGGCAATACACAAAAAGGTAGTTCAAAATTAACCTAACAGACAAATTATTTATCAGCATTCATTTTACCTGAATGCGAGTATGGTCAGCAAAATAAATCCTCTTGTTGCTCTTTCTTGACTAGCGCTTTTGCGTCTATCTAAGTTTTCCAAAGTGTTTTACTATAACAATACATTTCCCTAATATGTTTTTCCTTGTTATAAAATTTAGCTAATTGTGTAATGCTATAATAGTGTATTGCATTTTATGTGAGGTAATTATATGAGTGATATTAACAGTCTTGTTAAGCGCTTAAATGATGAAGCTCAAGACGAAGTATATTGGCTTGGAGCTTGTG
Organism: Gilliamella sp. X-60; assembly: GCF_057063585.1. NCBI lineage: Bacteria > Pseudomonadati > Pseudomonadota > Gammaproteobacteria > Orbales > Orbaceae > Gilliamella > Gilliamella sp. X-60. The sequence goes on from NZ_JBXSQJ010000009.1 coordinate 86,428, forward strand.
ATGCATCACAAATTAATATACTCGAAAACAAGCTAAAATTATCGTTACCATATGAATTAAAAGAGTTTATTTTATTAGTAGGTGGCGGTGGTATTGTTGGAGAAGAAATATCAGGCATAGTTGATAATGATGCCTTGGCTGAGTCTGGAGGAGCAATTTATTATGACACTTATCAGTGTCGCAATGAATACACCTTACCATCAGATATGGCGGTTATTTATTTTAAAGATGACGATGTATGTTGGTGTGTTGATTGTAGAAAAGATACTTATGGGCAAATAGTTAATTATGATCTTTTCTCAAAAAAAATATCAGATATCCTTGCACCGTCATTCAGCATTTTTTTTGAGGAATATGTCAATCTACACACATAACTTATAGCCAAAATATTCTAAAGATGATTTATTTAGGCCTTACATGTTTTATTATAAAAGTGATGCATTTTTAGACTTTGATTGACATGATATAGAGCATTTTTTATTTGGGCTACCTTATTTCAGTTGTTGATTAAATTCAACCTTTGGATGTCACAATTTAGCTTATTGTTTTCTGTTATTGATAATGGCGGGCATTGCAAGCAAAATATAGCTGGTCAACATCATCTTCATGAAACTATTTACCAATAACTTATGAATACCAAGCTGCGACAACAACAATACAAGATTTTGGATTATTATTCAGGCAAGCAAAATTATATTAAAGATATAAGCGACATAGTTAGTTCTAAATCGATAAACTTATTAAAGATATTCTTAAAGACTACAAAATAAACTTTCTAAAATTAATGAAAACATGGTTAGAACCTTTATGAGACAATCTGTTAATGAACTTATTAAAATGGGACCTTTGCCTTCAGAAACGTGTTCTGATATTGACTTTATTCAGAAATATCAGAATATTTTACATAGCATTCAACCACCCTTATCAAACGAAGAAGCCACTAAACTAATTACACTCTTTGGTAAGGATGAAAGTTATGGGTTAGCGTGGACATTATTACATCTTATTGAATCAAGTGCCGATTTTTCTATAGATAAGCAATTGTTAAAAAATACAAATCCATGGATTGAGCTATTACTAAAGCGAACTATTAATAAATAAAACCAAGATAAATTATAATAAATCATTAAATTAAAATTTATTTGTTGATAACATGTCTAACACTAAGAAAATCGTTCAACATTGAATGAATTAAAATACTAACCTGTAGCAAAGATTAACACAAAGTGAACTTGATGAGTTCAAAAGTATATTATGATTATATAAAGTTTAGAGAGAAAAATGTATTTATTAGAGCATATAAATCCGTCAGGAACCGTGAATCAATTTCATCTTGATATATCTGAAGATGGGTTAATGATTTATGAATCATGTATTAACTATGTCTTAGAAAATTGTAGTGATAAGGAAATTTATAAAATTACTGGTTGCGAAAATAAGGAGACTTTAAAAGAAATACAAAAAAATATTATAACTATTTTATACTATTATGCTGCAAAGGATTTATTGCTACCCCGATATTTTGATCCTCATAATAGGTATACAGAACCAAATGAATTATCATGGATGGGAATAAATATAAACAGGCAAAATAAATAGATTCGTGTTGAGTTCAAAAAATTGTCTCTAGATCTATGCTGCTTTAACGACAAAATGATAGAGGTGGGCACTGTCTAATATTTTGGGGAGAATCACTCAGTTTTCCAAAATGGGAAAATGCGTTTGTAACTATCCCCTAAAATAGTACAGCAAAAAAGTAGAAAATTCTCTATGATAAAAGTAAAGGGGATTTAATTATGAAAAAAATGACTGAACATCAAATCGTCGCTATTTTAAAAGAAGCTGAAGCG